>NZ_BAABFB010000048.1:0-138858 GCF_039540555.1 Rhodococcus olei
GCACGCGCAGGGCGGATCCGGGTGCCGAGAGGAGGGTTCGCACACCGGCACGAACTTCGAGGTCGGTGGTGGTGATCATGTGAGTTCCCTGGAGGTGTGGTCGAGTCCGAATGCCGATCGTCGTGAGGGTCTGCGCGTCGGATCCGGCTCGTGACGGTGAGGTGGCTACGTGCCAGCAGTGTGGCGCGCGGTGGTCGAAGGGCCCTTTTGCGAGCCGGCACGCGCGGACGGGTGCGCGGCGAAGGGCCGGTGCGCCGGGACGGACTCGACAGACCCGGGAATCCGGGTGGTGTGCAGCCGAATGTGGGCGGCTAGCGGGAGATGCTCATCCGTGACGGCGTCAGCGGATGTGTCTCTGCACCCAGATCAAGCCAACGCGGAGCCGCTCACGGCTCTTCTTGGCTGGTGCGATACGCATGGCGGGACACTATGCCGCCATGGCGGAGCGGATGTCAATTCGATTCGGACACCTCGTGAGGGCGACGAGTCTCGGTGGCACGGCTCGCGACCCCTGTGTCGAGCGCTTCACCTGGACTGTCTCCGTGCTCGAGCCCGGATCTGGGGATGAGCGGGCGGTACCGATCGATCCTCGAGACGACCTCGTCGTTGTGACATGGAATGCGGCAATCGCCGCGACCGATGACCTGACCTGGCAGCGCAACGTCCGCGCAGTGTCATGCGGGCGGCGTGCGGAGTGCGCGCCGCTGCGGCCGATCTCCGCGCAGCGGGCACCTCACTTCTCGCAGGCGACACCGTCCCCGTCTCGATCGAGTTTCGTGCTGTACCCGGGCGATCCCGCGTACAGGGGTGCGGCTCCCGCCGCCCTGACCGCGGCGCAGTTCGCGTAGTAGGTGCTGCTCGCCGGGGGCTTCGGCGCCACCGGGGCGGGTGCGGCCGGCGGCGCGACAAACGGAGCGGGAGCAGGTGGCGGCGTGTGGGCCGGAGCCGGTGGCGGTGTGTACACGTCCGCTCGGGCGGGGGCGATCTGCGCCTCGGTGGCCGGCGGCGCATAGGTGGTTGGATCGGCCGGGGCAAACAACCCGGCAGGGGCTTGCGGCGCTGTCGTTGACGTCGGGACCGCTGCCGTCCTCGTGGTCGTCTTCGGGGGCGTCGTCGTCGACGGTGCCACCGACGTCGGCGTCGGCGTCGACTCGCTTCCACCTCCGGTCCCGCAGGCGCCGACCGACAGCAGCGCCGCGGCGGTCCCGGCGACGATCAACGGCCAGTGCTTCTTCGCGGGGCGTGTGCGCATGGCCTGGAATTCAATCAGACGAACCGGACGCCCTCGACACCGTCTGTCGAATGAATGACGCTGGTCAGAGGGGGTCAGCGCCAATCTGGCGGCGGTGTCGGTCACGCCGTTGACCCAGCGCCCCGTGCCGTTCGAGACCATCAGCGGCATCGAGCACAACACCACCCCGGAGCGCCCACTCGCGAAGCTCGGGCGCGGCCGTTCCGGTTCACAAGCGCCAGGTCTGCGAGTGTTGAATCCCTCGGCTTCCGCCAAGAAGCCTCCCGCCTTGTTCTCTGCAGGCGGGCGGCTTTTCATGCGACGGGTGACACCGGGCGGCGGGTCCGGCCGAGCCCCGCGGCGACCCCCAGTGCGGCGAGCGCGGCGACGTCCACCCACGCCACCCGGGTGAGCTGCTCGTTGGTGCCGCCGACCGCCGCGGCGAGCGCGACGTAACTGCCCATGCTCGCCCCGCCGACCAGGACCGCAGGGGTGCGCAGCGTCGGTGTCACCGCGCCGGCGACCAGTCCGGCGCCGACCGCGGCGAGCAGCACCGCGCGGTGCCGGAGCAGCAGCTCGAGGTCCGCGTCGGCGACCGGCACCCCGTACAGCGCCTCGAGCCGATCCGACGACAACACGCCGACTCCGGGTGCCAGGTTCACCAGCCCGACCCCGATCAGCAGCCCGCGTGCAATTCTGTTCCGCCACATGGTGTTACCTCCTGTCGATATGTGCCAGCATGGGCGACGTGACCGCGTCGCCGCTTCCGGAAACCTGCGCCACCCTGTGGGTGTGGCTCGGGCACGCGGTCTACCTCGGGCCGTCGCTGCGGTTGGGTTCGCATTCGACGTCGGTGCGGTGCCTGGTGCTCGGCGTGGACGCCCCGTTCGTGCTGTCGTCCGACGGTCCCACGTCCCGCACCCGCAGCGCACTGATCCCGCCGCGGACCACCCACCGGGTCGCCGCCGGCGGCGACCGGATGCTGTTCTGCTACTTCGAACCCACCGCGCGCCGCGGGGCGGCCGAGCTGATGACCGGCACCGCCGGCCCGTTCGGGCTCGCGCACCGCGACGAGGGTGACCTGATCGCGCGGTGCCGGGTCCCCGACCCCGACCCGCTGGCGCTGCTCGACGCGGCGGGCGGTCCGACCGTCACGACGACCGATCCCCGCGTCGACGAGGCGGCGCGGGAACTGCGCGCGGACCCGGCGCGTCCGGTCGGCGCCGAGGAGTTCGCCCGCGCCGCGCGGTTGTCGCCGACCCACTTCCTGCGGCTGTTCGCGGCGGAAACCGGGACCAGCTTTCGCCGCTACCGGATGTGGGCGCGGATGGTCCACGTCGCGGGGTCGCTGGCCAAGGGAGCGGATCTGACGGGCGCCGCGATGGACGCCGGATTCGCCTCCCCGTCGCACTTCAGTGACGTCTTCCGGGCCACGTTCGGCCTGACCGCGACCGACCTGCTCGCGACCGGGGTGCGGATCCGGGTGCTCGACGCCGCGATCGGCGCCACCCGGACGGGCCACTAGATTGGGCGGCATGAGCAGGCGCTGGCGGATCATCGGGGGGATCGTCGCCGTCGCGGTGCTGGCCCTCGCGGCCGGACCGTGGGTGTACGGCACCTGGATCGCCGAGGACGACGAGCCGGCGGCGGCGGTGTCCACGTCCGGGGCCCGGCCCGCGGAGGGCGGCGTCGACGGGCAGTGGACGGTGGTGCCCGGCTCCGCCCCGAACCAGACCGCGGCCGGCTACACCGTTCACGAGATCCTCAACGGGGCCGACGTCACCGTCGTGGGCTCGACCGGCGACGTCAGCGGCTCCGCGACCGTCGAGTCCGGCAAGCTCACCGCCGCCGAGGTCACCGTGCAGGTGGCGTCGATCAAGACCGACAACTCCCGCCGCGACGGCCAGTTCGCCGGCAACGTGATGAACGTCAAGGCCCATCCGACCGCGACGTTCGTCCTGGACGCGCCGGTCGACCTGGCCGCGGTCCCGACCGACGGCACCGCCGGCGCGGTCACCGCAACCGGCACACTCACCCTCAAGGGCACCGCACTCCCGGTGACCGTGGACGTCGAGGTGCTGCGGTCGGGTACCGCGCTGATCGCGTCCGGCTCCGTCCCGGTCACCTGGACGGACTTCGGCGTGACGCCGCCGTCGCTCGGATTCGTCACCGTCGACGGCGCCGGCACGGTCGACTTCCTGGTCAGCTTGGAGAAGTCCTAGGGCGGCGTCCAGCCGGGTGGACCGAAGACGTAGCCGAACTTGTGCCGCCACGAGTCGGCGGCGCGCACGTCCCGGCCGATCGCGGCGTACTCGTGGCCCTGCAGGGCGAGGATGTTGTAGGTGCCGACCGGCTTCGTCAACCCGTACGTGGGCCGGTGCGTCTCCTCTCGGTAGGTCCCGAACATCCGGTCCCAGATGATCAGGATCCCGGCGTAGTTCCTGTCCAGGTACTCGGGGTCGCAGCCGTGGTGCACCCGGTGGTGCGACGGCGTGTTGAACACGAACTCGACCGGACGCGGCAGCCGGTCGACGTGTTCGGTGTGCACGAAGAACTGGTAGACGAGGTTGACGGAGAATCCGACGAACACCATCCACGGCGGAATCCCGATCAGCGGCAACGGAACCCACATGACGATCTCGCCACTGTTGTTCCACTTCTGGCGCAGCGCGGTCGCGAAGTTGAAGTACTCGCTCGAATGGTGCGCCTGGTGGGTCGCCCAGACCACCCGCACCCGGTGCGCGATTCGGTGATACCAGTAGAAGAGGAAGTCGACGCCGACGATCAGGATCACCCACGTGTACCAGGCGCCGGGCGACAGGTGCCTCGGTGCGAGGTACGCCCAGATCGCGGCATAGGCGACGAGCGCGAGGGCCTTCCACATCGCGCTCGTCGCGATCGACACCAGACCCATCGAGATGCTCGCCCGCGCGTCGCGCGCCTGGTAGCCGCCCTGCGGCGGATGGGTGCGTCCGGTGTCGTCGATCTCGGGTTCGGCGAGGTAGCGCGCCGCGGTCCACTCCAGCACGAGGAACAGCAGGAAGAACGGGATCGCGAACGCGACGGGGTCACGCAGCGGCTGTGGAAGCGAGTTCCACAGTTCGGGCACCGACAGCATGCATGCAGTGTGGACCCCCGACCTGCCCGCGAGCCAGGAAACCGGCGGACGCAGCCGCCGGGTCCGCGGTTCCACCTGTGGACAACGCCGTGTGCACGGCCTCCGGCGCGCGGCGTCCCCCGATAGCGTGGCGACCGTCGTCGAGCGAGGGGGAGACGGATGGCGGGGGAGATGAGCGTCGACACGGACTCGGTGGCGGCGCTGGCCGGAGTGTTGGCGGCCGCGGCGGACCGGGTCGGCGGGCTCGATCCGGGGTCACCGGTGGCCGCCGCGGGCGCGGCGCTGCCCGATTCGGACGCGGCGGCCGTGCTGTGCGGGCTACCCGCCGCGCTGACCCGGGCGGTGTCCGGTGCGGCCGACCGGCTCCGGTCGATGTCCGCCGCGGCGGCCGGCGCGGCGACCGGGTACACCGCCACCGACGACGCGACCGCGGCCCGGCTCGCCGGCGGCGGGGAACGCTGATGCGCCCGACCCTCTCGCGGTTGCGCACCTGGGATCCGGCGGCCCTGACCGGGCACGCGGACGCGGTCGCGGCGACGGGCCGGGCGCATCTGGCCGCGGTCGTCGCCGTCCACGCGCGGACCCGCGCCACCGCCTGGACCGGGGTGGCGGCGGAGGCCGCCCTCGACCGCGTCGCCCGCGAACTGCGTTCGGCGACAGCGGTGTCCGGGACGATGGACGACGTCGCGGTCGCGTTGCGGACCGGGGCGGCGGCGATCGGTGCGGCCCGGTCCGCGGCGCTCGCGGTCGCCGGCGAGGCATCGGAGGGAATGGGGCTACGGGTCACAGACTCCGGCCGGGTGAGTGCCCCGCCGGTGCCGTGGCTCGGCGGCGTGCTCGCGACCGCCCTGGTCCGTGCACTGCTCTCCGACGCGGCCCGGACGCAGCAGGCGCGGCTGGCGGTGGCGCTGGACGCAGTCGACGAGGCGGACCGGGCACTGGCCGCGGCGCTGACGCCAGCCGGAGCGGACCTCCCTTCGAAGGGGACGGGCACCGTCGCCCAACCGAGAGGCGGTACACCCGAAGGGAACTTCCGATGGTGGGCGGCGTTGACCCCGGCGGAGCAGCGGGCCGTCGTCACCGACCACCCCGAGTGGATCGGCAACCTCGACGGGATCCCCGCCCACGTCCGCGACGAGGCCAACCGGGCGCGCCTCGCCGCGGACCGGCGGGACCTCGAGGAGCGGATCGGCGAGATCCGGGCCGCGGGACGCTATCGGGAGTCGCTCGGGAGCGCCGGATCCTGGGACCGCGCCGAGGTCCGCGCGGACCGGGACCGGCTGGCGGAGATCGACGCTGTGGCGCAGTCGATTTCGGTGCCCGGACGACAGCTGCTCGTCTACCGTGACGAACCCCGGATTCGGGCGGCGGTCGCGGTCGGGGACGTCGACACCGCCGATCACGTCGCGGTGTTCACCCCCGGTGTGAACTCGACCGTCGGCGACGACCTGGGGCGCTACGCCGACACGATGACGAACCTCGGGCGGGATGCGGAGGGGCAACTCGCCGCGGCCGGCCGGGGCGACGAGAAGGTCGCCTCCGTGGTGTGGATGGATTACCATGCGCCGCAATTGAACCCGGACGACCCGGTCGGCTCGGTCCGGGACGCGGTCCGCGACCTCGGCGCCGGCCGTGCGGCGACGACCGGAGCCGGCGCACTGGCATCCTTCTACCGGGGTGTCGCGGCGTCCCGGCCCGACTGCGTGCACCTGACCGCGCTCGGGCACTCGTACGGGTCGACGACGACGGGACTTGCCCTGCAGCGCACCGGGACCGGGGTCGACGACGCCGTGTTCTTCGGCTCGCCCGGGCTCGGTACCGACGACGTCCGCGACCTGGGCCTACCGCCCGGGCACGTGTTCGTGGCCGAGGCGCCCGGCGACCCGATCGCGGATCTCGCCGCGTACGGCGCGGACCCGAACCGGCTGCCGGGCGTGACCACACTGTCCACCGCGGGCGACGGATCCCGATCCGGGTCGACGGGGCACAGCGCCTACCTGGACGAGGGGAGCACGAGCATGCACAACCTCGCGGCGGTCGTCGCCGGGCTGCCCGACCGGATCGTCGCCGGCGGCGACGCCGGGATCGGTGACCGGGTCCCCGTTCCGGTGCTCGGCGACCTGCGCGAACGGATCTTCGGCGGTGTCGATCGCGATCGGCCCGGCGGTGGGCGATGACGGGGGAGGACCTGGGTCATCGGGTGCAGCGGGCGAACGCCCGCCTCGCCGACCTGCGGGCGGTGGCCGAGGCGGGTGACGGCGCCGTGCGGTTGACGCTCACCGCCGACGGCCGGCTCGTCGGCCTGGACCTCGATCCCCGCGTCCTGGCACGCGGCACCGACCACGTGGCCGCCCTGGTGGTGCAGGCACACGAGAGCGCGCACGCGGAGGCTCGGCGCGCCGCCGACGGTGTCCTCGACGACCTGGTCGACGGCCGGATTGCACGGGTCCTCGACGGGGCGCGGTCGGGCGCCCGCGCGGCGACGGTCGACGGGGCGGCAGTGGAGGGGCGGTCCGGCAACCTGCTCGTCGACCCACTCGGGCGCCGAGACCGGTGACGGTTGTGGCGCCCCGTCGGCGTGGCGCCTGCGCCGCGGGGCCGGCATGCGTCGAGTCCGGGGGCGCTGTGCGGTTCGCCTCGGCGCGGCCCACCGCGGGTGGCGCCGCAGCCGACGTGACACCGGCCGAGGGGTGCCGTCTCCGGGACAGCGGGGCGCTGGACCGCGACACCGCTGCCTCAGCGTGGCACTCGACCGCGACGTGGATCCCGCTCGGTGCGGGCCCATCGGCGGTAGGCGATCAGGGGCAGCGCGACGCCGAGCGTGGCGACCGCCGCGCCGAGCGTGGTCTCCGCGGCTCCGGCCCCGATGTCGACGAAACCGGTGACCGCGACCGCGACCGCCTGCACGCCGACCGCGCCGCACACGCCGGCGAGGAAGGTGCGTTCGTTCGCCACGGCGAAGCGCTGCGGTGAGGCCTCGCCCGGTGATTGCCATGTCGGCTGCAGCGTGTGCACGTGTTGTCCTCGCGTCGATTTCGTCCGGACGCCAGGATTGGACAAGTCGGACCCGCCGTCCAAGACCAAATTGCAGCCCTACCGATAGGCATCGGTGATCAATCGTCGCTGCCTATCGGCCCGGGTGGTTATTGGTCATGGTGCCGCGAGCCGGCCGTGGGTGGAATGAGGAGGTCGTGCTCCAAACGGAAAGGACCCACGCCATGACCGGAACCCTCACCGGACGGACCGTCATCATGTCCGGCGGCAGCCGCGGGATCGGGCTCGCCATCGCGCTGCGGGCGGCTCGTGACGGTGCCAACATCGCGCTGCTCGCCAAGACCGCCGACCCGCACCCGAACCTCGAGGGCACGGTCTACACGGCGGCCCGCGAGATCGAGAACGCAGGCGGCAACGCGCTGCCGGTGGTCGGCGACGTGCGCAACGACGACGACATCGCGGCCGCGGTCGCGAAGACCGTGGCGCAGTTCGGAGGCATCGACGTCTGCGTCAACAACGCGAGCGCGATCGACCTGTCGCCGACCGAGGCGCTGTCGATGAAGCGCTACGACCTGATGCAGGACATCAACGTGCGCGGGACCTTCGCGTTGAGCCGGGCGTGCCTGCCGCACCTGCGGGAGTCGGCGAACCCGCACATCCTCACGCTGTCACCGCCGCTGAACCTGGCGCCGCACTGGCTGGGCAAGCACGTCGGCTACACGATGGCGAAGTACGGGATGACGTTGTGCGCCTTGGGTATCGCCGAGGAGGTTCGGAACGACGGCATCGCGTCGAACGCATTGTGGCCGCGCACGCTCATCGCG
Organism: Rhodococcus olei; assembly: GCF_039540555.1. Lineage (NCBI taxonomy): Bacteria > Bacillati > Actinomycetota > Actinomycetes > Mycobacteriales > Nocardiaceae > Rhodococcus > Rhodococcus olei. The sequence goes on from NZ_BAABFB010000048.1 coordinate 8,168, forward strand.
ACCGCCGCGGTGCGCAACCTGCTCGGCGGCCAGGACAGCGTGAACCGCAGCCGCACCCCGGAGATCGTCGCCGACGCCGCGTACCTGGTCGTCACCACGGCGGCCGGGCAGCGCACCGGGCAGACCCTGATCGACGACGAGGTGCTCGCCGAGGCCGAGATCCGCGATCTGTCCCGCTACGTGACGGGTACGGGGGCGACCGACCTGGAGCTCGACATCTTCCTCGACTGACCCGGCAGGCCGTCCCCGGTAGGTTTCGGGGATGGATGTTCGGCAGTTGGAGTACTTCCTCGCGGTGGTCGACAACGGTGGGGTGAACCGGGCCGCGGCCGCCCTGCACGTCGCCCAGCCGTCGCTGTCGCAGTCGATCAGGAAGCTGGAGAAGGACCTACGGACCCAACTGTTCCACCGGGTCGGCCGCGGTCTGGTGCTCGCCCCGGCCGGGGAGGCGCTCGTCGGGCCTGCCCGGCAGGTCCTGCGGGACCTGGCATCCGCCCGGGAGGCGGTCCGCGAGGTGCGCGACGTCGAACGAGGGCGCATCGACATCGCCGGACTGTCCGACATGTCGACCGACCCGCTGTCGGTGTGGGTCGCCCAGTTCCGGCTGAAGAACCCGCGGGTGAGCCTGCGGGTCGCGGAGCGCGACCAGCTTCCGGAGGTGATCGAGCTGGTCAAGTCCGGGGACTGCGAGCTGGGTGTCACCGTCCTGCCGGTGCCGCAGGAGGGCCTCGTCCACGAGTTCCTGATCGATCAGCGTTTCGTCCTGGTGCTGCCGCCGGGCAGTGGTGCGGAGCTGCCGGATCCGCTGCCCCTCGGCGCGCTGGCCGGGATCCCACTGGTGATGGGGGAGCGCAACTCGGCCAGCCGCACCTACATCGAGGGCATGCTCCGGTCGGCCGGAGTGGTGCCGACGATCGCGGTGGAGGTGCCCCAGCGCGGCGCCGTGGTGCCGATGCTGATGGCAGGCGCGGGCGCGGCCATCCTGCCGTTGCGGATCGCCGTCGACGCCCGTCAGCGCGGTGCGGTGGTGCGGGAACTCGCGCCGTGCCTGGTACGCCAGATCGGGGTCATCCACCGCCCGGACTGGCTCACCGAGGTGGCCGAGGCGTTCCTGCGTCAGACCCGTGAAGGCCTCGCCTCGTGGAACGCGGCGATCGACCGTCGGATGGCCACCGGCATGACGCACGTCGAGGCCGCGGCGTCGACGGTTGCGGCCATCGAGAAGCGGCAGATCGAGGAGTTCCTGTCCGAGTCGCCGTTGCGGATCGAGCCCGACGGTCCCGAGGCGAACCGATAGGCGATTGCAGTCACGATGACCCGAAACCGGTCTTTGACGCTGCTGATCGGAGCGCATTGGATGTGACGTAGGCCGTTCGCGGATCCACCCGCGCGGCAAGCACGTTCAGGAGGCGCCGATGTCGGCCCAGGTCACCCATTCGACCGAGAACGGTGTCGCGACGGTGACGCTGTGCAACACGGAGCGCCGCAACGCGGTGTCGATCCGGTTGCTGCGCGACCTCGAGGACACGCTCACCCGGCTCGAACAGGACCGCGACGTCCGGGTGATCGTCGTGACCGGTTCCGGCGACGCGTTCTGTGTGGGTGCCGATCTCGCGGCGCCACCCGAGTTGCGTTCGCTGCGAGGCGATTCCGTCGAGGCGGACACCGCGCGGCTGCACGCCGCGAATGCCGTCGCCGAGCACCTCTACCGCATGCCGCAGCTCACCGTGGCCGCGATCAACGGGCCGTGCGCCGGCGCCGGATTCTCGCTCGCGCTGGCGGCCGACCTGCGGGTCGCCGCCGACACCGCGGTGTTCAACACCGCTTTCCTCAGCGCCGGACTGTCGGGTGACCTCGGCGGCATCTGGTTTCTGACCCGGCTGCTCGGTTCGGCCCGGGCGCGTGAATTGTTCCTGATGCCGGGCAAATTCGGTGCCGACGACGCGGCCCGGCTCGGGCTCGTCACCCGGGTGGCGGCCCGCGACGAACTCGGTGCGGTCGCCGCCACGCTCGCCCGCCGGCTCGCCTCAGCGGCGCCGCTGGCGGCCCGCGCCATGAAGCAGAACCTGCACGCCGCCACGGTCCTGCCGCTCGCCGACTACCTCCAGGTCGAGGCCGACCGGATGGTCCGCAGCTTCCACACCGAGGACGCCCGCGAGGCGGCCGCGGCTTTCCTCGAGCGCCGCGAACCCGTGTTCGCGGGCCGCTGACCCCCCCACCTTCCACCCCGAAACACCGTCAGGAGCCGATCCATGCGCAGAGACATCTTCACCGAGGACCACGACGCGTTCCGGGAGACCGTGCGGCAGTTCGTCGCCAAGGAGATCTCCCCGAACGTCCACGACTGGGAGACCGCCGGCATCGTGCCGCGCGAGATGTTCACCAAGGCCGCCGAGATCGGCATCAACGGGCTGCAGATCCCCGAGGAGTACGGCGGCGGCGGGATGGACACCTTCCTGTTCAACGCCGTCGTCCTCGAGGAGAACGGCTATGCCGCAGCCACTCTCGGCGGACTCCAGGTGCACCTGAGCACCGTGCTGCCGTACTTCCTGGAGTTCGCCAACGACGAGCAGAAGGCGCGCTGGTTCCCCGGGTTCGCGGACGGCACGCTGGTCAGCTCGATCGCGATGACCGAGCCCGGTACCGGATCGGACCTGGCCGGCATGGCGACCACCGCGGTCCGCGACGGTGACCACTACGTCCTCAACGGCGCGAAGACGTTCATCACCGGTGGCATCAACGCAGACCTGATCGTGGTCGTCGCGCGCACCTCCCCGGCAGGCGAGAACCGCCGCGACGGCCTGTCCCTGCTGGTGGTCGAGGCGGGCATGCCCGGCTTCACCCGGGGCCGCAATCTCGACAAGCTCGGCCTCAAGGCGCAGGACACCGCGGAGCTGGCGTTCAGCGACGTTCGCGTCCCGGTGGCGAACCTGCTCGGTGTCGAGGGCAAGGCGTTCGGCATGCTCGGGGCGAACCTCCCGCAGGAGCGGCTGACGATCGGCGTGACCGCGGTGGCCACCGCGGTGGCGGCACTGAACCTGGCGACCGACTACGTCAAGGAGCGCAAGGTCTTCGGCAAGCCGGTCGCCGACTTCCAGAACACCAAGTTCGTGCTCGCCGAGTGCGCCACCGAGATCGAGGCCGGGCAGGCCATGGTCGACCGCGCCATCACCTCATTGGACGCCGGCACCCTCACCCCGGCCGACGCCGCCAAGGTCAAGCTGTTCTGCACCGAGATGCAGGCCCGGGTGATCGACAAGTGCCTCCAGCTGCACGGCGGCTACGGCTACATGCGGGAGTACCCGATCGCCCGGCTGTACGCGGATGCCCGGGTCTCGCGGATCTTCGGCGGCACCAACGAGGTCATGAAGAGCGTCGTCTCCAAGTCGCTGGGACTCTGACGATGATCGACTCGGCCGTCCGCGCGTTGCCCTTCGACGACTACCTGGCCCTGGTACGGGATTTCACGAACTCGGAACTGATCGCGCGCGAGCCCGAAATGGTCCGTGACGGCGCCGTGCCGGACGATCTCGTCCGCCGCATGGCGGAGATCGGACTGTTCGGGCTCACCCTTCCGTCCGAGTACGGCGGGCTCGGGTGGACGGTCGAGCAGCAGGTCCTGCTGACGATGGAGTTCACCCGTGCCTCGGCCGTGTACCGGTCCCGGTTCTCGACCAACATCGGGTTGGTGTCGCAGGCCCTGTTCGAGTACGGCACGCCCGCCCAGCGCGACCGGTACCTGGCGGCGATGGCGGCCGGTGACCTCGTCGCGGCGTTCGCGCTGACCGAACCCGAGGCAGGCAGCGACGCCTCCGGACTGCGGACCACCGCGCGGCGCACCGCCGACGGGTACGTCCTCGACGGGCACAAGCGGTTCATCACCAACGGGGCGTGGGCCGACGTCCTGCTGGTGTTCGCACGGACCGACCCGGAGGACGCGGCGCTGTCCGCCTTCTTCGTCGACCGCACCGCCGACGGGGTGACCGTGACGTTGCCCGAGCGGATGAACGGGCACGCCGAGGGCCCGGTCGCCGAGATCACGCTGTCCGGGGTGCACGTCCCGGCCGACGCGCTGCTCGGCGGTGTCGAGGGGGCCGGGCTGCGGCACGCGCTGCGAGGAATCAACCACGCCCGCACCCACGTCGCCGCCACCGCGGTCGGACAGGCCACCCGGATGTTGGAGGAGGCCACCCGGCACGCGCACACCCGCAGGCAGTTCGGGAGCCCGATCGCGGAATTCGGTGCCGTGCAGGCGATGCTGGGCCGCAGCTACGCCGAGCTCGAGGCCGGCCGGGCGCTGGTCCTGCAGTGCGCCCGCGAGTTCGACGCGGGCACGCCGCCGCGGGAGAAGATCTCCGCGGCCAAGCTGTACTGCACCGAGATGGCCTCCGAGGTCGGGGACCGTGCCGTCCAGGTCCTCGGCGGCGAGGGCATCGTCGGCGAAAGTCCGGTCCCGCGCATGTGGCGGGACGTGCGAGCCCTTCGGATCTACGAGGGCGCCTCGCAGATCCACGAGCGCAACCTCGCACGCGCCCTGCCCACCCTGCTCGGGGTGTAGCGCGGGTCCGCTCTCCACACTCGGCGCCGTGGCCGTTCGTACGAAGTCCTGACGGTTCGTCAGGTGTCCGAGGCGAACGGCCACGGCGCCGTTGCCCTCTCGCGCGGTGCCCGGGTCCCGAGTGAGCCGGCACGCGACCTCCCGGTTCCGCACCACGGTGTGTGCGGGCCGTCTCCCCGCTAGTTCGTATCCGGTGGGCGCAGAGGGGCGTCCCGCGTCGGGGTCGGACAGGGCCGCGACCCAGCACCGGAGCCCCACGAACCTCGTGGACGGGTCGACGCCGCCCGGCCCGCATCCTTGTCGATTTCATACTCGAGTGGTAGGAATTTTGCGCCGGGGCGGGCGAAACAGGGAGGAACCACCGGATGCACATCAGCGCGAAGGTCGACTACGCCGTTCGGACCCTGGTGGAGATCGCCGCCGCCGAGACGTCCCCGGTCAAGGCCGAACACCTGGCCGGCGCGCAGGGCATCCCGCACAAGTTCCTCGAGGCGGTCCTCGGCGATCTGCGCCGGGCCGGCCTGGTGCACAGCCGGCGCGGCCCCGACGGCGGCTACTGGCTGGCCAAGCCCGCCGACGAGATCGCGGTCGCCGACGTCATCCGCGCCGTCGAGGGCCCGCTCGCGTCGGTGCGGGGGGAGCGGCCCGAGGAGGTCGAGTACGACGGTGCGGCCGCGCCGCTGCGCGACGTGTGGATCGCGGTCCGGGTGAACCTGCGCGCGGTGCTCGAGTCGGTGACGATCGCCGCGATCGCGTCCGCCGAGCTGCCCGGGTTCGTCGCCGAACTGACCGCCGACCCGCAGGCCTGGCACCGCCGGTGACCCGACCCCGAACGGGGCGGGTCCGACTCGGTCAGGCGCGTCCGGCGGGACGCAAACGAGCAGGTTGGTAGCCTCGGTCGATATGTTGTACTCACTGTTGCGGACCTACCTGCGGCCGTACCGGGCCGATCTCGCAGGTGTGATCGCGCTGCAGTTCATCTCCACGATGGCCTCGCTCTACCTGCCGAGCCTGAACGCGGACATCATCGACAACGGCGTCACCAAGGGCGACACCGGCGTCGTCCTGTCCACCGGCGGCGTCATGCTGCTGATCACGTGCCTGCAGATCGCCTGCAGCATCGGTGCCGTGTACTTCGGTGCCCGCGCCGCGATGGGGCTCGGACGCGACCTCCGCGCAGCGGTGATGTACAAGGTCGGTGAGTTCTCGGCCCGCGAGGTCGGGTTCTTCGGGGCGCCGTCGCTGATCACCCGCAACACCAACGACGTCGGGCAGATCCAGCTGGTCGTCGTGATCGCGTGCACGATCCTCGTCTCGGCGCCGATCATGTGCATCGGCGGCATCGTCATGTCGATCCAGCAGTCGCGCGGTCTGGCCTGGGTGCTGGCTGTCGCCGTCCCGGTCCTGGCGCTGACGATGTTCCTGGTGATCCGCAAGATGATCCCGCAGTTCCGGTCCATGCAGGTGCGGATCGACGCGATCAACCGGGTGCTGCGCGAGCAGATCACCGGTATCCGCGTCGTCCGGGCGTTCGTGCGGGAGAAGCACGAGGTGGAGCGGTTCGGCGTCGCGAACGACGAGCTCGTCGGGGTCGCTCTGCGCGTCGGCCGGCTGATGGCGTTCATGTCCCCGGCGGTGCTGCTGATCGCGAACCTCACCAGCATCGCGGTGCTGTGGTTCGGCGCGCACCTGATCGACGACGGGGAGATGGAGATCGGCGCCCTGACCGCGGTGCTGTCCTACATCATGCAGATCCTGATCTCGGTGATGATGGTGACCGTCATGACGGTGCTGCTGCCGCGGGCCTCCGTCTGCGCCGAGCGCATCACCGAGGTCCTCGACACCGAATCGTCCGTGCAGGCGCCGCAGTGGCAGCTCGACAGCTGGCGCAAGCGCGGCATCGTCGAGATGCGCGGCGCGACGTTCACGTTCCCGGGCGCCGATTCGCCCGTGCTCCGCGACGTCACCTTCCTCGCCGAACCGGGGATGACGACCGCGATCATCGGCGGCACGGGATCCGGCAAGTCGACCCTGCTGAACCTGATCCCACGCCTGATCGACGTCACCGACGGCCAGGTCCGTGTCGGTGCCGCCGACGTGCGGACCATCGACCCGGAACGGTTGCGCGACTCCATCGGCCTGGTGCCGCAGAAGCCGTTCCTGTTCTCCGGCACCATCGCGTCCAACCTGCGATACGGCAATCCCGAGGCCACCGACGCGCAGCTGTGGCGCAGCCTCGAGGTCGCGCAGGCCGCCGACTTCGTCGCGTCCGCCCCGGAGGGCCTAGACACCCCGGTCGCGCAGGGCGGCGCCAACCTCTCCGGCGGCCAGCGGCAGCGCCTGGCGATCGCCCGGGCACTGGTCCGGGACCCCGAGATCTACCTGTTCGACGACTCCTTCTCGGCGCTCGACCTGAGCACCGACGCCCGGCTGCGGGCCGCGCTCCGCCCGGTCACCCGCGACGCGTGCATGATCATCGTCGCCCAGCGGGTGTCGACGATCATCGACGCCGACCAGATCGTCGTCCTCGACGACGGCCGGGTCGTCGGGATCGGCACCCACCACCAGCTCGTCGAGACCTGTCCCACCTACGCGGAGATCGTCGCCTCCCAGTTCGCGGCGCAGGAGGCGTCGTGAGTGCCATGCGAGGCCCGGCCGCCGCCGCGACACCGCCCGGGACGAAGGCCATGAACTTCGGGCCGTCGGTCCGCCGCCTGCTGGGCCGGCTGACACCGCACCGGTTCGAGGTCGGCGCGGTCATCGTGCTGGCGACGATCAGCGTCGTGTTCAGCGTCATCGGCCCGAAGATCATGGGTCAGGCGACCAACATCATCTTCGACGGCATCATCGGCAGGCAGCTGCCCGCGGGGCTGACCAAGGACCAGGCGGTCGACGCGCTGCGCGCGGAGGGGCAGAGCACCCTCGCGGACATGGTCTCCGGCATGGACGTCGTCCCCGGCGCCGGGATCGACTTCGACGCGCTGATGCGGGTCCTGCTCCTGGTGCTCGGCCTCTACCTGCTCGCGTCGCTGTTCGCGTGGCTCCAGGCGTATCTGCTCAACAACATCGTGCAGGGCACCATCAGGCAGCTGCGCGCCGAGGTCGAGGCCAAGATCCACCGGCTGCCGCTGCGCTACTTCGACACCAGCCAGCGCGGCGACCTGCTGTCCCGCGTCACCAACGACATCGACAACGTCGCGCAGACGGTGCAGCAGACGATCAGCCAGCTGCTCACCGCGGTCCTGACCGTCGTCGGCATCCTCGGCATGATGCTGTGGATCTCGCCACTGCTGGCGTTGATCGCGATCCTGACGGTCCCGGCGTCGGTCGCGGTGACCGCGTTCATCGCGAAGCGCTCGCAGGGGCACTTCGTCGCGCAGTGGCAGAACACCGGCGCGCTCAACGCGCAGATCGAGGAGACGTACTCCGGGCACGAACTGGTCAAGGTGTTCGGCCGTCAGCGTGAGGTGCGGGCCGCGTTCGACGAGAAGAACGAGGCCCTGTACCGGTCCGGGTTCATGGCGCAGATGATCTCCGGGCTGGTGCAGCCCGCGGTGATGTTCCTCGGCAACCTGAACTACGTCGCGATCGCGGTGATCGGCGGCATGCGGGTCGCGTCCGGCACGATGAGCCTCGGCGACGTGCAGGCGTTCATCCAGTACTCGCGGCAGTTCACCCAGCCGATCACGCAGGTCAGCTCGATGATGAACCTCATGCAGTCCGGGGTCGCGTCGGCCGAGCGGGTGTTCGCACTGCTCGACGAGGACGAGCAGAGTCCCGACCCGGAACCGGCGGTCACCACCGACGTCAAGCGGGGACTGGTGCAGTTCCAGGACGTGTCGTTCCGGTACCAGGACGACCAGCCGCTGATCGACGATCTGAACCTGATCGCCCGGCCCGGCCAGATGGTCGCGATCGTCGGCCCGACCGGCGCCGGCAAGACCACGCTGGTGAACCTGATCCTGCGGTTCTACGAGGTGAACTCCGGCCGGATCCTGATCGACGGCGTCGACGTCACCCGCATGACCCGCGACGACCTGCGGTCCCGGATCGGGATGGTGCTGCAGGACACCTGGCTGTTCGGGGGCACGATCCGCGACAACATCGCGTACGGCCTGCCCGGCGCCACCGAGGAACAGATCCTGCAGGCCGCCCGGATGAGTTACGTGGACCGGTTCGTGCGGACGCTGCCCGACGGCTACGACACCGTCATCGACGAGGAGGGCAGCAACGTCAGCGCCGGCGAGAAGCAGCTGATCACGATCGCCCGGGCCTTCCTCGCGCAGCCGTCGATCCTGATCCTCGACGAGGCGACCAGCTCGGTCGACACCCGCACCGAGCTGCTGGTCCAGCACGCCACCGCGGCCCTGCGCAGCGACCGCACCAGCTTCGTGATCGCGCACCGGCTCTCCACGATCCGCGACGCGGACGTGATCGTCGTGATGCAGGAGGGACGCATCGTCGAGCAGGGATCGCACACCGAGCTGCTCGACCGAGGCGGGGCCTACTCGGAGCTCTACCACAGCCAGTTCGCCGGACCGGCGCAGGTGCAGGCGTGACCGAACGGATGACCCAGGTGAACCACAACCACGACGCGCCGGTGCCGTCCCCGAACGACCCGTTCTTCACGGTCGGGACCCGGATCCCCGGCCAGCTCGGCCGGACCGGCACCATCCACACCCCGCACGGTGACATCGCCACCCCCGCGTTCATCGCGGTCGGGACCAACGCCACCGTCAAGGCGGTGCTGCCGGAGACCATCCGCGAGGCCGGTGCGCAGGCGGTCCTCGCGAACGCCTACCACCTGTACCTGCAGCCCGGACCCGACATCGTCGACGAGGCCGGCGGGCTGGGCCGGTTCATGAACTGGGCGGGTCCGACGTTCACCGACAGCGGCGGCTTCCAGGTGATGTCGCTCGGGGTCGGGTTCAAGAAGGTGCTCGCGATGGAGGCCGTCGGTGTGCAGTCCGACGACGTGATCGCGGCGGGCAAGGAGCGACTCGCGCACGTCGACGACGACGGGGTGACGTTCAAGTCGCACCGGGACGGGTCCCGGCACCGGTTCACCCCCGAGATCTCGATGGGGATCCAGCACCGGCTCGGCGCCGACGTCATCTTCGCGTTCGACGAGCTGACCACGCTGTTCAACACCCGCGCCTACCAGGAGGAGTCGGTGGAGCGGACGCACGCGTGGGCGGTGCGGTGCATCGCCGAACACGAGCGCCTGACCGCGGAGCGTCGGCACCGGCCCTACCAGGCCCTGTTCGGGGTCGTGCAGGGCGCGCAGTACGAGGACCTGCGCCGCCAGGCGTGCCGCGGACTGGAGTCGATCGTCGGGGAGAGCGGCCGCGGCTTCGACGGCTACGGCATCGGCGGCGCGCTCGAGAAGCAGAACCTCGGCACGATCGTGCGCTGGTGCAACGAGGAGCTGCCCGAGCACAAGCCGCGGCACCTGCTCGGCATCAGCGAACCCGACGACCTGTTCACCGCGATCGAGAACGGCGCCGACACCTTCGACTGCGTGAACCCGTCCCGGGTCGCGCGCAACGCCGCGATGTACACCGAGCGCGGCCGGTTCAACGTCAACACCAGTCGGTACAAGCGGGACTTCGGCCCGATCGACGAGAACTGCGACTGCTACACCTGCCGCAACTACTCGCGCGCGTACCTGCACCACCTGTTCAAGGCGAAGGAGATGCTCGCCTCGACGCTCGCGACCATCCACAACGAGCGGTTCACGATCCGTCTCGTCGACCGGATCCGCGACAGCATCGACGGCGGCTGGTTCGACGAGCTGAAGGCGCAGACGCTGAGCAGCTTCTACGCCACCGCCCGCGCCTGACGCCCCGTCACGGGATCCCCGATGTCACATTGGGGCTCGTCACGCGACCCGATGCGGCAGTGAGGAACCGCGGGGAACGGGTCAGGACGCGACGAGGTAGGTCGGTTCGCGCTTCTTGACGTAGGCGATGACGCGGTAGGTGATCGGCATGACGAGGACCTCGACCAGGGTCTTCCACAGGAACCCGACGAGCAGGTAGTTGACGAAGTCCTCCCAGGTGCTGATCCCGATGGCGCCGGCGGCGATCGCGCAGAAGATCAGCGTGTCGGCGAACTCGCCGACCACCGTCGAGCCGATCAGCCGGGCCCACAGGTGCTTCTCCTTGGTGCGCTCCTTGATCGCGACCATCACCAGCGAGTTCAGCAGCTGTCCGACCAGGTAGCCCGACAGCCCGGCGAGCAGCAGACGCGGGTACACGCCGACCACCGATTCGAGCGCCGCCTGGTTCTCGTAGAAGTCGGCGGAGGGCAGTTCGATCAGGACCCAGAAGCACGCCGATGCCAGGATCAGGGCCCCGAAGCCCAGGTAGATGGCGCGGCGGGTGGCCTTGAAGCCGTAGACCTCGCTGAGCACGTCGCCGAGGATGTACGCGAGCGGGAACAGGAAGAACCCGCCGTCGGTGATGATCGGCAGGATCTGCAGCGGCCCGACGGTCACCTCCGCGTCGGAGAAGAACGCCACGCCCTTGGTGGCGCAGATGTTCGAGATCAGCAGGACGGCCGTGAACAGGGCCACGAACGTCGGGTAGTAGCCGCGGTTGACGTGGGCGAAGACCGCCTGATCGGGGGCCTGGGCGGGCTTGTTCTCGGGCGGGTCGCTCACTGTCACGTCGGCAATCCAAACACCACGACGACATCGGGCGCGAACCCGGTCCGGATTCGCGCCCGATGTGCGAGGTTTGTAATCAGGGCTTTTGTCTCACCCCGACCGCAGGTCAGGGTGCGACGCGCCCGGCGACCGCGACCCGGTAGGCGTACGTGGAGGCGATCTGGGTCAGCGGCAAGGTGACCAGCAGGCCGAGGCCGCAGAGCAGCGCCCCGACGAAGTTCAGCAGGACGAGGATCACCGCGAGACCCAGCAGCGGGCCGAAGTGCGACGAGATCGTGGAGAAGCTCGACTTGATCGCGGTGACGGCGTCCTGTTCGCGGTCGATCACGAACTGCAGGGTCCACCAGGTCAGGAACGCCAGGACCAGGCCCGGGATCACGAACAGCACGAAACCGACGGCGGTCATCAGGCCGACGAGCAGGCTGGCGAGGATGATCGCGCCGACATTCGTGAACTGGAAGAACGACCCGAAACCGGGCTTGTTGCCGTCCACTTCGTGGAGGGCGCCGCGGACGAGGGCGGCGTTGATCAGGTAGCCGACGATGACGCTGACGATGGTCCCGATGATCCGCCACGGCGAGAAGTAGTCGCCGAAGTCCGTGCTGTCGTAGCTGTTCATGCCGAAGATCCAGCTGACGACGAGCTGGATCACGAAGACGATCAGGGTGATCCCGATCCACACCCCGGCGTTGGCCTTGTACTTGGTCCACGCGTAGCCGATCGCGTCACCGATCGTCAGTTGCGGGGTGCCGCCGGGGCCGCCGAATCCGGGGGCGGGCTGAATCGGTGCACCGTAGCCGCCGGTCGGAGGCGGCGGCGGGTAACCGCCGGGCTGGGGCGCGCCGTATCCGGGCGGCGGGGGATAGCCGGCCGGCTGCCCGTACGTCGGCTGGCCCTGGCTCGGGGGCGGCGGGTAGCCACCGGCCGGGGGTTGGCCGTAGTTCGGCGGCGGCGGGTAGCCCTGGTTGGGCGGCGGGGGCGGGTAGCCCTGGTTGGGCGGCGGGGGCGGGTAGCCCTGGTTGGGTGGTGGCTGTGGGTTGTTCGGATCGGGAGATCCGGGCGGTGGGTTCTCGCTCACGTGAATTCCCCTCGTCGTGCCGGGCCAGTCGTGACGGCGCATGTCTGTGCGGGACGACACTACGTGGGGTGCGAGGCCGAATGAGGGACGCTGAGCTGGTGTTTCGTACCGATTTGGCTACGACGGTCAACTCCGCGTGAACACCCAGGGGGTTCGCGGTAGCGCGCCGGGGTCGAATCGGTCCAGCAGCGTCGTCATCGACGGCGACTCGTCCGGCTCCGCCAGTCCGAGCGACGCGGCGAGGGCGCCGCGCACCGTGTCGGGGGTGCGGCCGGCGGCCCGCTGGTCGGCGAGGGTGACGGCGCCGTCGCGTTTGGCCAGACGCTTGCCGTCGCCGTTGAGCGCCAGTGGAACGTGCGCGAACACCGGGACGGGGAGACCGAGCAGGGTCGCCAGGTACGCCTGCCGCGGCGCCGAGCTGAGCAGGTCGTCACCGCGGACCACCTGGTCGACGCCCTGGGCCGCGTCGTCGACGATCACGGCGAGGTTGTAGGCGTGCACGCCGTCGCCGCGCCGGAGCACCACGTCGTCGACCGGTCCGCGGTGGCGGCCGCGCAGCAGGTCGTGGACCTCGAAGTCCGCCACCTCGGAGCGCAGCCGGATCGCCGGCGGCCGGCCGGCGTCGCGCTTGGCCCGCCGCTGCTCCGAAGTCAGGTCCCGGCACGTGCCCGGGTAGTGCCCGTCCGGGCCGTGCGGCGCGGTCACCGCCTGCTGGATCTCCCGTCGGGTGCAGAAACACTCGTAGGTCAGATCCGCGGCGACCAGCTTGTCCACGGCGTCGTCGTAATGAGACAGCCGGTCCGACTGGTGGACGACGGCGCCGTCCCAGTCGAGCCCGATCGCCGCGAGGTCGGCCAGCTGGCTCTGCGCGGCGCCCGGCCGGACCCGGTCGAGGTCCTCGACCCGCATCCGGAAGTCGCGGCCGGAGGAGCGGGCGAACAGCCAGGCCAGCAGCGCGGTCCGCAGGTTGCCCAGATGCAGGTCGCCGGACGGGCTGGGCGCGAACCGTCCCGCCCCGCGCACGTCCAGACTCATGTCAGCCAGGGTAGCGACCCGCGCGGTGCGGGCGGGTGGACGCTCAGGCGCGGCGGCCCAGAACGCCGAGCACGCGGGTCTGCTCGTCCGCGTCGACGGGCACCTCGACCGCCGGACCGCAGACACCGGGGGTGTGCAGCTGGGCGCCCATCCGGTCGGCGAACGCGGCGACCATCGCGAGATCCTCGGCCGGGATGGTCTCGTCCACCCCGGTCGCGCGGGCGACGTCCCAGCGGTGCACGGCGAGGTCGAAGCCGAGGAAGGCGTCGAAGGTCCGGGCTACGGACGTGCGGCCCATGCTGCCGTCGTACTCCAGGCCGGCGCGGGCGGGATCGTCGAGGATGTCGAGGGCCGCGTCGCGCGTCTGCGTCCACGCGGCGAGCGGGTCGTCGTCGACGCTCGGGGCCGGCGGCAGCGTCAGCCCGGCCGGGGTGAGGGGGTAGCTGTGCGTGTCGATCACGTGGCGCAGCACGTCCCGTGCGGTCCAGCCCTCGCACGGCGAGGGGGAGTCCCAGCGGTCCGCGGGCACGGACTCGACCGTGCGGGTGAACGTGTCGGACAGGCGGCGGTAGCGGTCGGCGATGGCGGCGGTGTCGGTCATGCACCCATCCTCGTGCCGGTCGGGTGGGGCGTCTTGAATATTCGCGACACCGGCCGGCCGTGCACGCGGGTGCACGGCCGGCAGGACGTCAGCTGCCGCTGCTCCCGGCGTTGACGAGCGCGCCGAAGCCGTACGCGGACTGGTTGACGAGCGCGCCGAGGGTGTAGGCGCTGACGTTGATGATCGGTCCCAGGTCGCTGGACGCGAAGCCTGCCATGAGTGTTCTCCCGAGGTCGGTGGGTGGGGCGGGACGGGAACGTATCGGTCCCGGGTGAACACCGGAAGACTTCCGATCACCCTGATTTCGGGGTGAACGCGACGGTTTCGTGAACAGGGGGTGACGGGAGGGCGGGGACCCGACAAAGCGGTCACTGTCCCCGGGCGGCGATCTCGCGGACCCGGTCCGGCCGGATCTCGCGGATCTCGCGGATGCCGGCGAGTCGGCGCTGCCGGGCACACTCGGCCGAGTTCGTTGCCGAGCCATCCTCGCCGGGGTGGACGTTCATGAGGGCCCACCCCGACGGTCGACGCTAGCTGCCGTCGATGACGACGATCTGGATGAGTCCGGCGACGATCGACTCGAGCGGTGTCCCGGCGAAGCTGCCGGTCGAGATGATCGGGGGGTACGAGATGTCGGCGAGGTTGACCATGCGGTTTCTCCGGAATGTCGGGAATGGGCGGCGGCTCGCCGGGCACGATAGCGGTCACAGTGAGGTCGCGACGGGGGAATGCGACATCCCCGCGGGACCGGGATCTGCCCGGGGAAGCGACGACGGCCCCCGGTCCGGAGATCGGGGGCCGTCGTGTGATCAGGACGTCCGTCTGGACGCCGGTGGACGTCAGGAGAAGGTGACACTCCCGTTCAGCACCCCGCGGATGAAGTCGGTGATCGCGGCGGCGGATTCGAGTGGCGTCAATTCGAGGCTGCCGCGTGCTGGGCCCCGCGAAGGGTCGGAACTGCCGCCGAGGCGGAGCAGGTGCGATACCTCCGTGGGATTGGTTCGTTCGATTCGGCCGCGGGGATCCCAGCCAGGAAGGTCTGGCGGTAAGGGCTTTCGGGCGGGCGTGACCTCGCTGCCGACCGTGGCCGAAACCGGGCGGGCCACGCGACCCGGATACGACGATGGCCCCCGATCCGCGGATCGGGGGCCATCGTGTGGCGGAGGATAGGGGATTTGAACCCCTGAGGGCGTTAACCCAACCCGCGTTCCAGGCGAGCGCCATAGGCCACTAGGCGAATCCTCCGCCGGTGAGCATACCGGCTCACCCCCTCAGTGCGAAAAACGGGGGGTCGGAGCGCCCGGCGGACCGGCCGATTGTGGGTACCGGCGGAAGGCTCGCTACACTCGTGGTGGATCCCGCGCGGCGCGCATCCTGTGAACTCCCCCAGGGCCGGAAGGCAGCAAGGGTCAATGGGCTCTGCCGGGTGCGCGGGGTCCCCTTATTTTTCCCAGCTCCGCTCTCGCCGCCTCGGTGTGAAAGGTCTTTCGGCATGCCTACCCAAACCCAGATTGGGTTGATGAGCCACGAGGAACTCCGTTCCGAACACGAACGGCAGTCCGAGAAGTACGAGCAGCTCAAGGCCGAGAAGCTGGTTCTGGACCTCACCCGCGGCAAGCCGTCGCCCGAGCAGCTGGATCTGTCCGAGGCGTTGCTGGCGCTGCCCGGCGAGGGCGACCACCGCGACGGCGGCGGCACCGACGTCCGCAACTACGGCGGGTTGGCCGGACTGCCCGAACTGCGCGCGATCTTCGGCGAGCTGCTGAACGTCCCGACCGCGAACCTGCTCGCCGGCAACAACGCGAGCCTCGAGATCATGCACGACCTGGTCGTGTTCTCGCTGCTGCACGGCAACGTGGACTCGCCGCGCCCGTGGGTGCAGGAGCCGAAGGTCAAGTTCCTCTGCCCGGCGCCCGGCTACGACCGGCACTTCGCGATCACCGAGTCGTTCGGCATCGAGATGATCCCGGTCCCGATCCGACCCGACGGTCCGGACGTGGCCGCGGTGGCGCGCCTGGTCGCCGACGACCCGCAGATCAAGGGCATGTGGGTGGTGCCGACGTACTCGAACCCGACCGGTGCCGTGTACTCGGAAGAGGTGGTCCGGGCGCTCGTGTCGATGCCGACCGCGGCCGACGACTTCCGCCTGTTCTGGGACAACGCGTATGCAGTGCACCCGCTGACCGAGGAGTTCGCGCCGGCGTACGACGTGCTCGGCCTGGCCGCTGCCGCCGGCAACCCGAACCGTCCGTTCGTGTTCGCGTCCACCTCGAAGGTCACCTTCGCCGGTGCCGGCGTCAGCTTCTTCGGCAGCTCGGACGCGAACCTGGCCTGGTACCAGAAGCACGTCGGCAAGAAGAGCATCGGACCGGACAAGGTCAACCAGCTCCGTCACCTGCGCTTCTTCGGCGACGTCGACGGGGTGCGCGCGCACATGGCGAAGCACCGCGAGATCCTGGCGCCGAAGTTCGCGGCCGTGCTGCGGATCCTCGAGGACCGGCTCGGCCCGACGAAGGTCGCGTCGTGGACCGAACCCAGGGGCGGCTACTTCATCAGCCTCGACGTGGTCCCCGGCACCGCGAAGCGGGTGATCGCGCTCGCGAAGGACGCCGGCATCGCGCTGACCGCCGCCGGCTCCGCGTTCCCGTACTCGACCGACCCGGACGACATGAACATCCGGCTCGCCCCGAGCTTCCCGTCGATGGCGGACCTCGAGACGGCGATGGACGGCGTCGCGACGTGTGTCCTGCTCGCCGCGACCGAGCACGCACTCGACGACGCCTGACGCCACCACACCACCGGTGACGTGAACGGAAGCAATTCGTTCGACCTGGTCGAGGGAAGGCTTCCGTTCACGCCGTTGCGGAGGGCGTGGGTCAGCCGGGGGTGCCGATCCGTTCGGTGGCCGACGCGGAGCCGAGCCAGGTGTGCGGGTTGCCGTTCCAGCACCAGCCGAGCTTCGGTCGCCGCTGGCTGATCCACAACGCGGGCACCCGCTTGTCGCCGCAGCGTGACGCGAGCAGCGAGAAGCACTTGTTCTTCCGCAACATGTCGGGGCGTGCGGTCAGCAGTGCGATGCCCTCCTCGACGGTCAGGCCGGTGCGTCCCCGGTCCGTGACGGTGGTCAGTGCGTCCGCCGGCGTCACGTTCAGGTAGTCGCTGCCGGTGTCGACGTCGAGCAGCAGGTAGCCGACGCCGCCGGGGACCGTGACCCCCTCGACCGGCCGGAAGCGCGCCAGGTCGTCCGGTTCGAGGTCGGCGAATCCGCGGTGGACGCCGAACGCGGTCCGGCCCATCGCGTCGTGGCTGTCGATCGGTGCCCCGTCCGCGGTGCGGGCCACGACGAGCACGAACGGGATGTGGTCGTCGCCGCGTTCGGCGGGCGACCGGTTCGCCACGGTCCGCAGCGGTGTGAGGGCCTCCGCGAACTCGGCCGCGGTCTGTCCGGTCAGCGCGGGGTAGCCGAGGTCGATCAGGACGTGCAGTTGCCGGTCGAACTCCGTCTCCGGTTCGGTCACGGTGATTCCTTCCGTTCGGGCGTACGGTCGACGAACGGCTGGGGCGGCGCGTTTGTTCCGCGCCCCGCGGCGTCGCAGGTGCCAGAATCGATCCCATGTCCCTGACGTTGCACCTTGCCGGAGACCCCGACGCCGACGCCCTGCTCGCATCGAGCCCGCTCGCCCTGCTGATCGGGATGCTCCTCGATCAGCAGATTCCGATGGAGGTCGCGTTCGCCGGGCCCCGCAAGCTCGACGAACGACTCGGCGGGCTCGACGTGCACACGATCGCCGAGATGGACGAGGAGTCCTTCCTCGCGATCTGTGCGACTCCGCCTGCGGTGCACCGGTTCCCGGGGTCGATGGGAAAGCGGGTCCAGGCCCTGTGCCGGTATCTCGTCGAACACTGGGACGGCGACCCGACCGCGATCTGGACCGAGGGCGAGCCCGACGGCAGGGAAGTTCTCAAGCGGCTCAAGGCATTGCCGGGCTACGGCGACCAGAAGGCCAGGATCTTCCTCGCCCTCCTCGGCAAGCAGATCGGTGTGCAGGTGCCGGGGTGGCGGGAGGCGGCCGGTGCCTACGGCGAGAACGGATCGCGTCGGTCCATCGCCGACGTCGTCGACGACCGGACGCTCGCCGAGGTGCGGGAGTTCAAGAAGGCGGCGAAGGCCGCCGCCAAGGCCGCCAAGTCGTGACCCGGTCGGCGCCGCCGACCGGGCCTCGAACACCCTGCCCCTGAACGGGATTCGAGACCCGGGACCCGGGCACGAACCGACCGTCGCCCGCTCAGCCGGCCGCTCGTCGCACGAGTTCGCCGATCCTGGCTTCGTCCTCGGCGGTGATCTTCGTCAGCGCGAACGAGGTCGGCCACATCGACCCGTCGTCGAGGGTCGCCATGTCCTCGAAACCGAGCGTCGCGTACCGCGACGTGAACTTCTCGGCGCTGCGGAAGAAGCAGACGACCTTGCCGGCCTTCGCGTACGCGGGCATGCCGTACCAGGTCTTCGGCGTGAGTTCCGGAGCGTTGGCCGTGACGATGGCATGGATCCGTTCGGCGATGGCGCGATCGGGTTCCGCCATGGCGGCGATCTTCTCGAGCACGTCCTTCTCCCCGTCCGCCTTGGACGCGCGGGATCCGCGGCCGGCGGCCGCTTTCAGCTCCCGGGCGTGCTCCTTCATCGCGGCACGCTCGTCGTCCGAGAATCCCACCGCGGGCTTGGTCTTCCGTGTGGCCATCGTTCCGTCTCCTTCGTGAGGGTGGTGGTGCGGGTGATCGGGATGTCGGGCAGCCGGCGCCGCGCGGTCAGTGCGCGCCGACGGTCGGCCGGGCGTTGTGGCGGGCGTACGGCAGAACGAACAGGTACAGGCCGCTGAACAGGAGCACGGCGAGCGGGAGCAGGGGTAGGAAGGAGAACCAGATGGCGGCGTTCAGCGACACCGCGACCGTGGCGATGACGACGGTGACCGTGAAGGCGATCGCCGTCCAGCGGTGGATCTGGCGAATGTTGTTGTTCGAGTTCATGGGGACTCCTGGTGGGGATGCGCTGACGGTGAGGGGCGCGGGGGTCAGCGGTCCTGGATCAGCCCGAGGACGTTGCCGTCGGGGTCGGTGACGGTGGCCACGAGCCGGCCGCCGCCGACCTCGTGCGCGGGCTCCTTCACGGTCGCCCCGGCGGCGGTCACCTCGGCCACCTTCGCCTCGATGTCCGGCACGTGCCAGTAGGCCACCGGCGAGGTCATGCCCTGGGGTCCGCCGGCGGGCACGAGCCCGATGTGCTGCCCCTCGGCCTCGAAGCCGACGTAGTAGTCCGAATCCGTCTGCGGCGGGACCCCGAGCAGCGCGGCGTAGACCGCCTTGGCCGCCGCCAGGTCGGACACGGGGTGCAGGACGGTCTTGATTCCCTGGGTGGTGGTGTTGGTCATGATCACTCCTGAGGTCGTGGGTCGTGTCGACCCGGGGTTGTCCGTCTGTCGAGGTGAACCGGACGTGTCACCACCATCTCCCTCGGCGGGGTCGGTCCGCATCCGTGGCGACCACGGAACCGCCCACGGATCGGGGCACGGATCGGCGGACCCGATACTTCAGACCGTTCGCAGACCGTGAGCGCGACGCCGGTGCTGCAGAATCAGGCCCATGACGGCGACAGCGGAGATCTCCGCTCGGGAAGCAGAGGTGCTCGCGCTGGTGGGAGACCACCTCAGCAACGCCGAGATCGGGGCTCGGCTGTTCATTTCGGTGCGCACCGTGGAGAGCCACGTCTCGTCGTTGCTGCGCAAGCTGGACGTTCCCGATCGGCGCGCGCTCGCCCGGCACGCATCCGGGCCGCCGCAGGCCGACCGGTCGCGCCCGGCCCCGGCCCTCCCGACGCCGCTGACCTCGTTCGTCGGCCGCACCCGGGAGCGGGCCGAGCTGCTCGGGGTGCTCGAGGAACATCGGCAGGTGACGGCGGTCGGCCCCGGCGGCGTCGGCAAGACGCGGCTCGCGCTGACGGTCGCCGCGGACGCGGCCGGCGCCTACCCGGACGGCGTGTGGTTCGTCGACCTGGTTCCGATCACGAGCCCGGACCTGAGCGTGGTCGCCGGGACGGTGGCCCTCGCGCTCGGTCTCGGCGAGCAGCCCGGCCGCGGCATCGACGAGACGGTGCTCGCGGCACTGGCCGACCGGTGCGCCCTGCTGGTGCTGGACAACTGCGAACACGTGCAGGACGGGGTTGCGCCGTTCGTCGAGCGGCTGCTCGCGACGTGCCCGCGGGTCACGGTGCTGGCGACCAGCCGGGCCCGGATGATGGTGCCGTTCGAACGGGTCTACCCGGTCCCGCCGATGTCGTTGTCCGGCGGAGGCGACTCGGATGCGGTCGAGCTGTTCATGGATCGTGCCGCGGCCAGTGGCTGGCCGCCCAATCACGCACTGCGCGAACAGGTGTCCGAGTTCTGTGCGCGGCTGGACGGGGTGGCGCTGGCGATCGAGCTGGCCGCCGCCCGCTGGACCACGCTGGGGCTCGACGGCCTCGAGGCCGGCCTGTCCGACCAGCTCCGGATGCTCGCCGGCGGCGCCCGGGCCGAGGATCGGCACCGCTCGGTTCGGGCGGCCCTGGACTGGAGCCACGCGTTGCTGGAGCCGGACGACCGGCTGCTCCTGCGCCGGGTGTCGGTGTTCGCGAAGTCGTTCACCGCCGATGCGGCGGCGCGGGTGGCCGCGTCCGAGAGGGGCGTCGTCGCCGACGGGTTGGCCCGGCTCGTCGAGCAGAGCCTGCTCGCGGTGACGGTCTCCCCGCGCGGGACCGAATACCGTGCGCTGGAGACGATCCGCCAGTACGGGGCGGAGCAGCTCGACCAGGTGGGCGAGTCGGTCGACACGCGGACTCGGCACGTGCACTGGTGCCTGACCCAGGCCGCCGACCTCGTGGTGGTGGGGGCGGACTGGCGGGTGCGATTCGACGCGGTGGCCGACGACCTGCGCGCCGCCACGGCGTGGGCGGCCGATCGGCCGGACCGGCGTGCGGACGCGTGCCGCCTCGCCTGGAACCTGGGGGATCTGCTCTTCACCCGGAACCTGATCGGCGAATCGCAGTCCCGCTACGAGCAGGCCGCCGCGCTCGCCGACGACCCGGCAACCGCCGCGTCGGTCCTGCGACAGGCCGCGGCCGTGGCCGGCTGCCGGATGCGTGGCGACGACATGTACCGCTTCCGGCGCGAGGCCGCGGACGCCGCCCGCCGGGCGGGCGATCCCGCCGGCGCCTCCCGCGACCTCGCGATCGCCGCCGCCGACGCCTACCGGTTCGCGAGCAAATTCGTCCGGGTGCTGCCCCCGGGCGAGGCGATCGCGCTGATCGCGGAGGCGCGCGAGCTCGCCGGCGAGGACCCGGACGCACAGGCCGCGGTGGCGCTCGCCGAGGCCGGGCGGGTGCTCACCGAGGCGTTCGCCGACCGCCGCCCGACCGAGGGCGCCGTGCCGGAGACGATCGCGTGCGCCCAACACGCGGTCGACCTCGCACACCGGACGGGCGATCCGCTCGCCGAGTCCGCCGCGCTCGACACCCTGGCAGGAACCCAGAGCTGGGCCGGGGACACGTTCGCCGCCGCGGCCACGGCGCGGCGCCGGATGGCGCTGCTGGAATTCACACCCGACACCCCGGCCGGCACCCACGAGCTGATCGAGGCGCTCGCCGAGGCCACCGAGGCCGGCCTCGGCGTGGGCGACCTGGCCGGTGCCGGGCGGTGGGCACGGCGACTCGCGGAACATCCGCTGCTGGCGGAGGTCGGTCACCGTGCCACGAGCTGGCTGCTGGTGACCGACGCGCTGACCGGCGACGTCGACGAGGTACTGACCGTCAGCGGCAGGTTCCTCGAGTCCTGGCACCGGTCCGGCAGCCCCGCCAGATCCGTCCTCGGTCCGGCGGCGGCCGGTGTGGCGATGATCCACGGGCTGCGGGGCGACGACACGGCCGGGGCCGAATGGGGCGCGGTCCTGCGGCAGCTCGGCACCTCACCGGGGCAGACCCACGGCTACGGCGCGGTCTTCGATGCGCTGGTCATGCTCCACCGGGGGCAGGCCGGCGACGCGGTGGAACGGCTGGCGCCCGCGCCCGGCGAGGTGTGGCTGTGGGTCACGTGGATCTGGCTGCACTGGTATGTCGCGTTGCGTGCCGAGGCGGGCGTGCTCGCCGGGAGCCCCGATGCGGGTGACCGCGTGGCCGAGGCCCGCACGATCGTGGCCGGGAACCCCGTCGCCGGCGCCATCGTGGAGCGGGCCGATGCGCTGCTCGCACAGGACATGTCGCGGCTGCTGGCCACGGCCGACGTGTTCGACGCCGCCGGCTGCCGCTACCAGGCGGCGCGGACCCGGGTGCTCGCCGGTGGCGACCAGGCCGATCGCGGCGCGGCCGCGCTCGCCGATCTCGGCCTCGCCCCGATGGCCCCTGTCGCGCCCTAGGCGCCGGGCGCCCTCGCGGCTCACCGGCGCGTCGATCATCGGTATGTGAGGGTGCATCGACGTGGTCGGGATCGATCGCCCACACGGGTCGGGTGGGCGACAGCGGGTGGCGCGAGGACCTCCGGCTCGTCGGGTGACACCCGCCGATCGCCGGAGGTCCTCGTCACGGCACGCCGGGCGCATGCCCGCCCGGGAAACCCACCTAGGAGCCGGAACTGCCTCCAGCGCCGCCTGTTTCGGTGAGCGGGTCGGTTCCGCCGTTGGCGGACGGGAACAGGAACCCGGTGGCCTCGGTGTTCAGAGAGGTGCCGCTGTCGTTCGGGACCTTGGCCCGCCAGTTGACGATCGGGTTGAGCACCCCGAACGGGCCGCACCCGGTCGCGCCGGGAAGCGCGAAGTCGGCGGCCTCGTTGTGGATGTTCGTCAGCCACGCCGTCCCGGCGGGGTACGGGTCCTCGAAGTGTCCCTCGGGCATCTCGGGCCCCTTGTTCAGTTCGAACACGACCGGGTTCTCGGGCGATCCGATGTAGCAGTTGTCACCGAGGAGCGGGTTGTCGATCTTCAGTCGGGCCGGCATCGTGAGGTCGAAGTCGGTGACCAACCCGTTGATCGTCGGCGTCTCGGTTGCTTCGACCTGTGAGGTCACCCCGGTGAGACCGAAGAGGTTGTTCAGCGGGAGGTCGACGCCGAGAACCCCGCCGGGCACCTGCATCGGCTTGCTGTAGACGCCGAAGTGACCGTCGTTGCGCGGCACGATCGGCCCGTCCGGGGCGAGGGTGCCGGCTATGACCAGATCGCCGTCCTTGATCGGCAGTGTGAAACCGTTGTTGTCGAACGTGCCGCCGTTGACCACGACGCTCAGGCAGCCTTCCCCGACCGCCGGGTCACAGACGGCGCCTCCCGGGACCGGGGTGGGCGCGGCGGTGGCGGTCGGAACGGCGAACGCGAGGGCCCCGCCGCTCGCGACGCCGACCAGCGCCAATCGGGTGAGGAATCCGTGTCGTCGGGAGGGTCGTGTCGTCGAACTCGTCATGCGCTTCCTTGTCTTCGTGCGAAGGTGCCGTGGCATGGACGCGCCCGTCGGTCCGGGCATGTGCCGACCGGTCGAGGGGCGCTCGTTCGTTGTGCGGAAATGAACGTTTCGGACAAAGGGGTTATACACGGACGTCCGGTTGTTCGTGTGGATGTCGAAACATGTTGTCGCGGCGCGTCGTAGCGGATGACGACGGGCGGCAGATCCGCGAGGATCGCCCCTCCCCGACGGCGTCCGCAGTCCGGGTGCGATCGCCGCGGCGAACGGGTGTTGCGGTGTCCTCGGGCGCTGGACTGCGCCCGAGGCCGAGCCGCCGGTGCCGGACGTCGGGTCCGCGCCGGTTGTCTCGTTGGCGGTGGGTCCGCCGTCGATGCGTGGTCCCCGGACGAGGTGTGCGGCATCGGGAGTGCGCGGGCGCCGTCACCCGGGGTGTGCTGCGGTGCCGGACCGCGGTCGGCGGGCGAGGGCACCGCGGAGTCGTGAGCCGCGCTCGGAGGTGCCGACGGCGTCGGGCCGGCGGGCACACGGTCCATTCCGGTCGTCGCGAATCGGGCCGCGGAGATCGACGCGAACACGGTCCGGGGTGTTCGCCACTCACGTGCGGATTCGCGGTGCCCACCGACCTGTTTCGGGTGGGTGGTGCAGGCTCGACCGAGGCCGGGTCGTCAGCCCCGTTGCGGGTCGGGTTCCCCGTCGCGGTCGGGCTTCTCGGATTCGTCCTCGCGACGCGGCGGGAACAGGCCGGTGGTGTGGCCGTGCGACCCGAACAGTCCGGACCCGCCGTGCATTCCGAGTGCGCCGGGGCTGCCGTGCGCGAGGACCGCGTGCTCGTAGGCGGACTCGGCGTGCAGTGCGAGGTCGACGCCGGTGGTCTCCTGCTCGGCGGTCACGCGGAAACCGACGAAGCGGGTGATCGCCTTGCCGAGGAGGTAGGTGACGCCGAACGCGTACCCGCCGACCACTGCGACCGCGAGCGCCTGCTTCCCGAGTTGGGTGAGCCCGCCGCCGTACAGCAGGCCTTCGGGTCCGTGGGTCATCACCTGGGAGGCGAGCAGGCCGATCGCCAGGGTGCCGACGATGCCACCGACCAGGTGCACGCCGACCACGTCCAGCGAGTCGTCGTAGCCGAACCGGAACTTCCAGCCGACCGCGAACGAGCACACGACACCGGCGAGCAGACCGACGACGGCCGCGCCGAGCATCGTCACCCAACCGCAGGAGGGGGTGATCGCGACGAGACCGGCGACGACGCCGGAGGCGGCGCCGAACGTGGTCGGGTGGCCGTCGCGGCGCTGCTCGACGACGACCCAGCCGAGCATGCCGGTGCAGCCGGCGACCAGGGTGTTGACGAAGACGGCGGCGGCGGTCCCGTTGGCGCCGAGCGCGGAGCCGGCGTTGAAGCCGAACCAGCCGAACCACAGCAGGCCGACGCCGAGCAGGACGAACGGCAGGTTGTGCGGTCGCATCGGTTCGGTGCGGAACCCGATCCGTTCCCCGAGGACGAGGGCGAGCGCGAGCCCGGACGCACCGGAGACGATCTCGACGACGAGCCCACCGGCGTAGTCGAGCACGCCGAGCTGCGCGATCCAGCCGTCCGGGCCCCACACCCAGTGGGCGACCGGAACGTAGACGAGCAGGGTCCAGATCGGGACGAACACCATCCACGCGGAGAACTTGGTGCGGTCGGCGATCGCACCGCTGATCAGCGCGGCTGTGAGGATCGCGAAGGTCAGCTGGAAGGTCGCGAACAGCAGCTCGGGCACGGTGCCGTGCACGGTGCCCGGGTCGATGCCGGCCATGCCGACGTGTTCGAGGCCGCCGATCAACCCGCCGCCGACGTCGTCGCCGAAGACCAGGCTGTACCCGACGATCAGCCAGACGACGGTGACCAGGGCGATCGCGACGAAGCTCATCATGATCATGTTGAGCACGCCCTTGGACCGCACCATGCCGCCGTAGAACAGTGCCAGTCCCGGCGTCATCAGCAGCACCAGCGCGGTGGCCACCAGCAGCCAGGCGGTGTCTCCGGTGTCGATCGAGTGCACGTCAGCCTCCTCCGCGTGCGGATCCTCACGCACGCCCCCGGTGACGATCGTCGGCTGCGGTTTCGCGGGCGCTGCGTGGGTGTTGCGGATTTGTTTCACCTTCCTCACACCGTGCGTCGGGTGTGAGGACAACCGGACCACCCCGACATCCTGGTCAGACGCCGCGGTGTCGGGGAACCTCGGTACCCTCACCGCGTGGCCCTCTACCGGAAATATCGACCGGCGACCTTCGCGGAGGTGGTCGGGCAGGAGCACGTCACCGAACCGCTGAGCACCGCACTCGACGCGGGACGCATCAACCACGCGTACCTGTTCTCCGGTCCGCGCGGCTGCGGCAAGACGTCGTCCGCCCGCATCCTCGCGCGGTCGCTGAACTGTGTGCAGGGCCCCACGTCGACCCCGTGCGGCACCTGCCACTCCTGTGTCGCGCTCGGCCCCGGTGGCCCCGGCAACCTCGACGTCATCGAGCTCGACGCGGCCAGCCACGGTGGCGTCGACGACACCCGCGAGTTGCGTGACCGCGCGTTCTACGCGCCGGCGGAGTCGCGGTACCGCATCTTCATCGTCGACGAGGCGCACATGGTGACCACGCAGGGCTTCAACGCCCTGCTCAAGATCGTCGAGGAGCCGCCGGAGCACCTGATCTTCGTGTTCGCGACCACCGAACCGGAGAAGGTGCTGCCGACGATCCGGTCGCGCACCCACCACTACCCGTTCCGGTTGCTGGCGCCGAACACGATGCGCGGGCTCCTGGAGAAGATCTGCGCGCAGGAGCACGTCGCCGTCGAGGACACGGTGTACCCGCTGGTGATCCGGGCGGGCGGCGGGTCGCCGCGTGACTCGCTCAGTGTTCTGGACCAGTTGCTCGCCGGCGCCGGTGCGGAGGGTGTCACCTACGCCCGGGCGCTCGCGCTGCTCGGCGTCACCGACGTCGCGCTGATCGACGAGGCCGTCGACGCTCTCGCGGCCGGGGACGGCGCGTCGCTGTTCGGCACCGTCGACAAGGTGATGGACGCCGGGCACGATCCGCGCCGGTTCGCGGTGGACCTGCTCGAACGCCTGCGCGACCTGATCCTGATGCGTGCCGTCCCGGACGCCGGCGAGCGAGGCCTCGTCGACGCCCCCGGCGACGTCCTCGAACGGATGCGAGAGGAGTCGCAGCGGATCGGTCCGGCGACGCTGGCCCGGTACGCGGAGCTTCTGCACGCCGGACTCGGTGAGATGCGTGGGGCGACCGCGCCGCGGTTGCTGCTCGAGGTGATCTGCGCCCGGATGCTGTTGCCGTCCGCGTCGGACGCCGAGTCGGCGGTGCTGCAACGGCTCGAGCGGCTCGAGCAGGGTGGGGCGCTCGCCTCGTCCGGTGGTGCGGCTCCGGCGGTGCCGACCGCGGTGTCGGCACCCGCCCCCGACCGGTCGCCCGCAGCGGACGAGCCGGCTCCGCGTTTCCAGCGACCGTCGCAGCGTCGACAGACCGAGGCCGCCGAGGCGCAGGCCCACGATCGGACGCAGGAGCAGCCCGCGGCCGTCGCACAGGCCGACGCGACAGCGCAGGCCGAGGCGGCCCAGGCGCAGGCCGCCGCCGAGGCGGAGGCCGCCGCGCGTGCCCAGGCTGCCGCCGAGGCGGAGGCCGCCGAGCGGGCCCGGCGTGCGGCCGAGGAAGAGGCCGCTGCGCGGGCCAGGGCCGCCGCCGAGGCGCAGGCCGCCGCGGAAGCGGAGGCGGCCGCTCTGGCCAAGCTCGCGGCGGAGGCGCAGGCCGCCGCCGAGGAGGCGGCAGCACGAGCACGGGCCGCGGCGGTGCCGCCCGTGGTGCCCGACGCCGCGGACGTGCCGTCGGAGGCCCCAGCGCTGTCCGACCAGGATCTCGTGGCCGCGTCGGCGCAGCCGGAACCCGGCCCGACCGGTGTCCTGGACGCCGTCAGCGACACCGCACCGGCCGTGGCCGCCGCCCCCGACGCCGTGACTCCTCGGGGCGACACCCCTCCGACGGAGGATGTCGCCGCAGGCACCGCGGACGTCGGCGAAGCGGCTCCGGCCGATGAAGAGCTCGCCGGCCATCTGAACGAAACCGCCTCTCCCGCATCGGAGTTCGACCAGGGATCCGTCGAGGTCGCGCCTCCGGCGGCGGCGGAGGCTCCGGTCGCGACGCCGCGGTCGGACGAGCCGGATGCGGCCGCGGTCCGGGCTGCGTGGTCGGACGTGCGAACGAAGGTGCGCGAGCACAGCCGCACCGTCGAGGTGATGCTGTCCGGCGCCTCCGTCCGCAGTGTGGAGGGCGGCACGCTGGTGCTCGTGCACGCGTCCGCGCCGCTCGCCAAGCGTCTCGTCGAACCCCGCAACGCCGACGTGATCCGGCAGGCGCTGCGCGAGGTGTTCGGGGTGGAGTGGTCCGTCGACTGCCAGGTCGGCGCCCCCGACCAGGCCGCGGCGGCCCGGCCCGCGCCGTCGCGTGAGCAGGCGAAGCCGGCTGGTGCGCCGAGGTTTTCGCGGCCGAGTCAGTCGCAGGCCGCGCCGGCGCGTCCTTCCCGTCCCGAGCCGGGTCCGCCGGTGGACGACATTCCGCCGCCGGACTACCCGGATTACCCGGACGATCCGGGGCCGCCGCCCGACTTCGTTCCGCCGTCACCGGACTCGGTGACCCCGGAGGACGAGGAGGAGATGATGGCGGAGGCGGCCGAACCGGTCGATCCGTCCTCCCGCCGCGACCCCGACGAGGCCGCGATCGAGCTGCTGTCCAACATGCTCGGCGCGAAGCCTCTCGACGGGTGACCGGGCGTCGCAGCGTCGCCGAACGCGCGCTGTCCCTCGTGAACCGGGGCGCGTCGGGCCCTCAGCCGCCGGTGCGGGGCCCGGTCGACCTGCGTCCGCCCGGCGGTCGAGGGCCACTCGGGTCGCGCTGGTTCAACTGGGCGCACTACGGCGTGATGGTGCCGAATCTCCCCGAACCACATCGGTACTTCGGGGTGATGGCGATCGTCGGTACCCCGGAGGTGTCGGTCTTCGCGAACGACTGGGCGATCGCGACGACACCCCGGGACAGCGCCACCGTCGTCTCGTCGACCGCGGCGATGACGGACGGCGGATTCGGGCCCTACGCGACGTCCCGGGACTGCGAGTTCGCGGCCGACGGCAGCGTGCTGCGGTTCGGTGACGACCTGATCATCGAGTCCCGCCACCCCGAGTTCACGGTGCGGCGTACCCACCCGGAGGTGCGCGTCGACCTGACGCTGCGGGCGACGGGGCAGATCAGCCGGTTCTTCGACGTTCCCGGCGTGTATCGGCACTGGAGCCTGTTGTGCGAGTACGAGGGCACCGTCGGTCACGCGGGGGAGGTGCAGGACGTCTCCGGGCTGTGCACGCTCGAGTATGCCCGCGGGGCCGGTGCCCACAGCGTGTTGCCGATCGGGTTGGCTTCCCGCGCAAAGCTTCCCGCGCGACTGTTCACCTATCACGTGGTCAATCTCGACGAGGACACCCAGGTGCTGCTCAGCCATGTCACCGGCCCGCGTGGCATCCCGCTGCTGCGCACGGCGTACCTGCGGTCCCGGGACGGGTGGAGCGTCGGATACACGACGGGCTGCGTGCTCACCGTCGAGCGGTACGCGGACGCGCCGCACCGTACTCCCGACGGTCGGGACATGACCCTGCCCGCGCGCTTCCGCTGGCGCCTGAGCGCTGACGGCACTGAGTTGCTGCTGCTCGAGTGCACGGCCGGCGGGGACTGGACGTACGGACTGGGCGCCGGATACGTCGGCAGCTTCCGGTTCGAGGGGCACCACCGCGGGCGGGAGGTCACCGGCCTCGGCTACGCCGAGTACGTCGACGTTCGCTGAGGATCCGGTACGCCGGGCGGGACCCCCGAGGGGTCAGGCGGTCTGGCGCTGCTGCGTCGCGACCGTGCGCCGCGCGAAGTCGACACTGAGGGTGACGAGTTCGCGGCTCTCCCGCAGGATCGTGCCGAGCACCGGGAACGCGTGGATCTGCCCGCTCCAGAGGTGGGTCTCGACGGTCCGGCCGGCCCGCTCGAGCCGGGTGGTGAGCAGTTCGACGTCCGGGCGCATCAGCTCGTACTCGGCGCAGGAGAGGAACACCGGAGGAAACAGCGCCGGGTCCGCGTCGACCGGGGAATCGACCCCGACGATCGCGTCGGGCCCGCCGAGCCAGCGGTCCTTCAGCTTCGCCACCTGCCGCATCGGCAGGTAGGCGTCCTTGCGCATGAACGCCGCGTCGTGCCGTTCGAGGTGCAGGCTGAGCAGCGGGGAGTAGCCGATGACCGCGACCGGTCGCGGCAGTCGCTCCCTCGCGGCGATCTCGGCGATCTTCATCGCGAGGTAGCCGCCGGCGGAGTCACCGGCGACGACGATCTTCGTCGGGTCCGGACAGGAGTCGAGCAACGCGCGGTAGGCGGCCATCGCGTCGGCGATCGAGGTTCCTACGCCGCCGTCGGGCAGTTGCCGGTACTCCACCGAGACCACCGGCACCCCGGCGCGTGCGGACAGCAACGCGCACACGCTGCGATGGGTGCCGCGGCCGCAGAACACGAATCCGCCGCCGTGCAGGTAGAGGATGGTCGCGTCGGCGAGGGCGTCGGTCGCGGCGCTCCGGTGCACGACCCGCTCGCAGGGCACCCCGCCCAGTGTCAGCGGCCTGACCTCGGTGCCCGGCGGCGCGGGCAGGCGGTCGGCGTAGGTCTCCAGTTTCGCGAGCAGACGGATGCCGCTGTCGGTCGTCGGCCACACCGTGAACAGCGGTTTGACGATCGCCCGGGCCACCCCGGCGATCACGCGGGCGCGGATGCTGACGTCCCAGTGCCAGACGGTGTTCTCCCCCGTGCGCATGGCGTCCCCCTACTGAACGTGACGGTCTGTCACGCACACGATAGGGCGAATGCGACCGGCGGCGCCGGAGATCGGTTCGTCCGGTTCGGGGCCGCGTCCGCGGTCAGCCCCGCAGGGACTGGGACGGGGACGTGCCGTACTTGTTCCGATACGCCGCCGCGAACCTGCCGGTGTGGGTGAACCCCCACCGTTTCGCGATGTCGGTCACGGTGCAGTGGCCGTCGGCGGCGAGCAGTTCCCGATGCGCTCGTTCGAGCCGGATGTCGAGAAGGCATTCCGACGGGCTCCGCCCGACGTACTTGCGGAATCCTTCCTGGAGGCGGCGCACCCCGACACCGGCGCACTCGGCCATGTCGACCGCAGTCCACATCCGACCCGGATCGGCGTGCAGGGCGTCGAGCACCCGCTTGACGATCCGGGGGCGGGGTGCGGCCGCCTCGGCCGGGGGCGCCGCCGCGAGGATCAGGGCCGTGGTGACGGCACCGGCAAGCTGGCCGGCGACGAGATCGTTGCGCAGCAGCCCGGAGTCGGTGGTGAGTTGTTCGGCGAGGGAGTGCACCAGCCGGAGCCAGCTCGCCCCCTCCGGGGTGCGGAGGTCGAGCTGCAGCGGCAGCCGGCCACCCGGTTCGGCAACCCGCACGAGGTGTGCGTCGAGATGGTCGATGCCGATGCCGACGCCGAGGATCTGGCATCCGCGGTCCCACCGGTCGATGTGGGTCGTGGTGTCGGGTGGGCAGATGGTGGCCTGGCCGACCGCCGAGACCACGTCGACCCCACGGATGACGGAACCGAGGTGGCCCGAGAGCGGAATGTTGACGCCGTAGCCGCCGGGGTGTTCGGACTCGACCGTCACGTCGGCGCCCCACCCGATGCGGGCCAGGCGGATCGGGCCGAGCGTCGCCCGGCCGACGACCAGTCCGGCGGTGCTGTCCCGGGACAGTCGCGTCAGGGTGTGGGGGTAGTACGCGGCCGACACCATGCGGGATGCCTCGTCCCAGTCGTCCGGGACCGGGAGGGTCGGCAAGGTCGCACCGGGACAGGGCGGATGGTGAGGCGTCGGGAGGGCGGAGGCGGACACCGACGGCGCCGCATACGGCGATGTGGTCATCGGCTCGGTCACCTCCGTTCGACAACCGATCCGGTGGAGGTGGCCGTCATCCCATTGAACACCGGACCGCCTCGACGGCATCGGACAACAGGCTGAATTCGTCCTCCGCAGGTCACGTGAGGACTCGATTCGCAATATGTACAGCTACCGCGCAGTAGGGATAGCGCACGAAAGGCAACGTGGGTAACGTTTGCTGCCACCGACGTCGGCCCAGGTCGGCGGCGCGACGGCAAAGGAGTACCGGACGTGCAGATGCAGCCACTCGAACCGTCGTGTCCGAGCGGCGAGTTCCCGGGCCCGGGCAAGCTCACCCTGGTGCCGCCCCTCGAACCCGACGACGCCCTGCCGAGCGGATCGCTGCGGATGGTCGGCATCGTCCGGACACGGTCCGGCGACCCCATCCCCGACGCCCGCCTCGACTGGTGGCATCCGGCCGACGAGAGTGCCGCCGACACCGGCCGGGTCGCCGACCCGACGGGTTCCGCGGTCACCTGCGAACGCGGCAGCTTCGACGTCGTCGCCGGCGACCCCGAGGAGCACGTGCGCGTGGTGGTGCGCGCCGACGGGTACGTTCCGCTGGAGGTGCGTCTGGTACCCCTGCCGGGGCTGCCCGCCATCTCGCCGCCGATCAGCCGGTCCGGGCGTGCACCCCTCGCGGTCCGGCCCGGCGCCGCGGACCAGGTCGAGTGCTGGTGCGAATTCGCGTTGGCACCGACGGAGACGCTCACCTCCGTGTGAGAAATTCCCGGCCGGCCGGGTCATCGGACCCTGGTGGCCGGGACACCGGGCGTCACATCCTTCTCTCCAGTCGATCCGCCCTCCGGGCGGGCAGCGAAGGAGGGAAGCCGATGAACATCAGCAGTCCCGTGGCGGCCGCGTCCGCCACACCGGTGGACGGCCGAGCCCGCAGCCGTACCGGGTGGCTGGCGGCCGGCGTCGTCGCCGGGCTTGCCGGAGTCGTGGGCATCCAGGCCAGTGGCGCCGTCACCGCCGTCTACGACGAGTCGATCGCCGGAGACCCCGTCGCGATCGCCCGGCGGCTGGCCGACCAGCGCACCCAGATCGTCATCGAGCACACCGGATTCGCCGTCGCGGCGCTGGCATTGCTGGTGTTCGCGGCGGGCCTGTCCCGGTTGCTGGCGTCGCGGCTCGAGTCGGGCAGCGCGCTGCCCCAGGTCGCCGCCGGGGGACTGTTCGTGACCTCGGCGATCTGCCTGATCGGCACCGGCCTGACCACGGAGCTGATCTTCGGGCTGTCCGAGGACTCGAAGATGGTGCCGGAGTTCGCGGTCGTCGGCGCGCACTGGCTCGGCACCATCCCGTGGCTGTGGGCGGCCGCGGGTGTCAGCGCCCTCGCGGTCGCGGTGGCGTCGCTGCGCGGCGGTGCCCTGCCGCGGTGGCTGGGGTGGACCAGCGCGGTGCTCGGTGCGGTGACGGTGCTGGTCGGGATCTCGCCGATGCAGTACCTGGCCGGGTTCACCGGTCCGGTCTGGGTGCTGGTGTGCGCCGTGGGACTCTGGTTCGCGAAATAGGGGGCATTCGGCCCGGTCGGTGAGTGTCACCCCGACCGGGGTGACACTCACCGACCGGCGGCGGAGCCGCGAAAGGAGTGACGGGGTGAGCGAGCGACTCGAGGGGTCGGTGGGCGGCGGTGCGCCGGTGCCCGCCGCTGCGCTCGCCGTGACGGCCTGGGTGCTGGCGGTCCTGTCGGTGGTCGCGTTCCTCGCGGCCGACCCGACGTTGGACGCCGACCAGATGTTCTTCCTCGTCGACCTCGTCGGCGCCGCCGTGTACGGCACGGTCGGGGGTGTCGTGCTGGCCCGGCGCGTGCATCCGGTCCCGATCATCCTGGGGCTCACCGCGATCGGGGTCGGGCTCGCCGCGTTCAGCTACGCGTACACGCAGCTGGCCGCGGTCCGACCCGGGCTGCCCGGGGTCGCCGCGATCGAGCCGCTGCAGAACACCGCGTGGATTCCGGGCACCCTGGCGTTGTTCCTGGTGGTGCCGTGGCTGATCCGCGATCAGCGGCTCGACGCGGTCGGCCGCGTCGGGTTGGTCGCCGGGATCGCGACGACGGCATGGTTCTTCGTGGCCCGGACCTGGACCGACGTGGACACGCTCGCGTTGGTCGTTCCGGTCGTCACCGTGGGGCTGATCGCGGCCGGCGACGTGGCGCGCCGGAGCCTCCGGGGTCCGGTTTCCGAACGGATCGGGCTGGGCTGGCTGGCGGTCGGCACCGCGCTGATGGCGCTGTCGTTCGTGCCGCTCGCCCTCCCGGCCGCGTGGCCGTGGCTGTGGATGATCACGCCGCTGATTCACCTCGCCGTCCAGGCGTTCTACCCGGCCGCGATGTTGGTCTCGGTGCTGCGACAACGGATGTGGGGCCTGGACCTCGCGGTCAGCCGCGCGGTCCTCGCCGGCACGCTGACGGTCGGGCTGACCGTGCTCTACGTGGTGGTCGCGACCGCGTTGGCGAGACTCCTGCCGACCTCGGATTCGGTTCTCGCGCAGGCGGTCGCGGCCGGTGCGGTGGCGGTCGCGGTGCAGCCGGTCCGGCTGTGGCTGCAGCGCCGGGTGCACGACCTCGTGTACGGCGCCGGTGCCGACCCGGCCCGCGCCGTGCGGGACCTCGGCAGCCGGTTCGCGACCGCGACCGCGCCGGACGCGCTGCCGGCCGAACTGGCCGCCGGGGTGGCGGTGGCGCTGCGGCTGGAGTCGGTCACGGTGTGGCGGGCCGGCGGTCCGGAACCCGTCGTCCGGCACGGGAACCCGACGGGGGAGCCGACGGAGGTCGAACTCGTGCACCGCGGGGCGGCGGTCGGGATGCTCGCCGCGACCGCGCCGGCGGGGGAGTCGCTGGACGCGCGGGCCCGGAAGTCGTTGCAGGAGTTGGCGTCGGTGGTCGCGACGGGGCTCGTCCTGGAACAGGCCGCCCGGGACCTCGAGGCGGCGCGGGACCGGCTGTCGACGGTGCGCCTCGAGGAGCGGCGGGTGATCCGCCGGGAACTGCACGACGGGCTCGGTCCGTCGCTGGCCGGGATCCGGCTCGGTCTGCAGGGGGTGCGGAACCTGGTCGCGGTCGACCCGGAGTCCGCCGTCCGTCTGCTGGATTCGCTCCAGCAGCAACTCGATCACCAGGTCGACGGGGTCCGTTCGTTGTCGCGCACCCTGTTTCCGCCGATCCTCGACGAGCTCGGTCTCGCGGCGGCACTGCACGACCTCGCCGCGCAGCACGCCCGCGCCGGGTTCACGCTCGAGGTGGACGCCCGGGTGCCCGCGACCGTCGACCCCGCGGTCAGTGCCGCCGCGTACGGCATCGCCGTCGAGGCGATCTCGAATGCGCGCAGGCACAGCGGTGTCGATCGGTGCCGCGTCGAGATGGCCTGCGAGGTGACGGGTGCGGACGACCCGACGCTGACCGTGGTCGTGCACGACACCGGTCGCGGTTTCGGTCCCGGCCACACCGGGGGCGTCGGCACCCGCTCGATGCGCGAACGCGCCGGGTTGATCGGCGGGACGTTGGTGATCGACTCGCCTCCGCCGGGCGGCACCAGGGTCACCGCGCGGCTACCGTTGGCCGCATCATGACCGTCATCCGTGTCGCAGTCGTCGACGACCATCCCGTGTTCCGCCTGGGGATGGTCGCGTTGTTGTCCACCCTCGACGGGATCGAGGTGGTGGCCGAGGCCAGTTCCGCCGCGGAGGCGGCCGCGGCGGTGACCGCGGACGTCGACGTCGTGCTGATGGACATCGAGCTCGGTGACGGCTCCGGGGTCGAGGCCACCCGCGCTCTGGTCGCGCGCTTTCCGGCGCTGCGGGTGCTGATGGTGACGATGCACGAGGACGACGACGCGGTGGTCGCGTCGGTGCGGGCGGGCGCGCGCGGTTACCTGGTCAAGGGCGCCGGTCCCGACGAGGTGGAGCGCGCGTTGCGGGCCGTCGCGCACGGCGAGCTGATTCTCGGTGCGGCGGTGGCCGAGCGGGCGATGGGGTTCATGGCCGCCTCGCGTGGTCTCGCGCCGGACGTCTTCCCCGAGCTGACCGAGCGGGAGCGCGAGGTCCTCGACCTGGTCGCCGCCGGCCTCGACACCGCGACGATCTCGCGCCGGCTGGTGCTGAGCCCGAAGACCGTGCGCAACCACACGTCGAACATCCTGACCAAGCTCGGGGTGCCGGACCGGTCGGCCGCGATCGTCCGGGCCCGCGAGGCCGGACTGGGCTGACCAGCGGCGCGGCGTCGCCGATCGGGACGGTCACAGAGCTCGCTCGCTTCGGTCCTAGACCCGAATTTGGAACACGTTCTACTATGGCGTGCATCGGGGTGTCTGCCTCGGGCCGGAGCACCTGGTGCCCGGCACCCGTTGGATCCGCAGAAGTACCGCTCGCACGCGGCACAGCCGTGCACAGGAAGGAACACCGTGACCACAGAGGCATTCATTTATGAAGCCATCCGAACCCCGCGCGGCCGGGGCAAGGCGACCGGATCGCTGCACTCGGTGAAGCCGATCGACCTGGTCACAGGCCTGATCGGCGAGCTGCGCGTGCGGTTCCCGGATCTCGACGAGAACCGGATCTCCGACATGACCCTCGGCGTGGTCTCCCCCCTCGGCGACCAGGGCGCCGACATCGCCCGCACCGCGGTGACGGTCGCCGGCCTGCCCGACACCGTCGGCGGTGTGCAGATCAACCGCTTCTGCGCGTCCGGCCTGGAGGCCGTGAACATGGCCGCGCAGAAGGTGCGCTCCGGCTGGGACGAGCTGGTCATCGCCGGCGGCGTCGAGTCGATGTCCCGCGTGAAGATGGGCTCCGACGGCGGCCCCTGGATGCTGGATCCGGCCACCAACTTCGACACCTACCTGGTTCCGCAGGGCATCGGTGCCGACCTGATCGCCACCATGGAGGGCTTCACCCGCGAGGACGTCGACGCGTACGCGGTCCGCTCGCAGGACCTCGCCGCGAAGGCGTGGGCGGGCGGCTACTTCGCCAAGTCCGTCGTCCCGGTCAAGGACATCAACGGCATCACCGTCCTCGACAACGACGAGCACATGCGCCCGGGCACCACCCTCGAGAGCCTCGCCGGCCTGGCGCCGGCGTTCGCGGGTCTCGGCGAGATGGGCGGCTTCGACGCCGTCGCGCTGCAGAAGTACCACTGGGTCGAGAAGATCAACCACGTCCACCACGGCGGCAACAGCTCCGGCATCGTCGACGGCGCCGCGCTGGTGCTCATCGGCTCCGAGCAGGCAGGCAGGGACATGGGCCTGACCCCGCGGGCCCGCGTCGTCGCGACCGCGACCTCCGGCGCCGACTCGACGATCATGCTGACCGGCCCGACCCCGGCCGCGCACAAGGTGCTCGCGCAGGCGGGTCTGACCGTCGACGACATCGACCTGTTCGAGATCAACGAGGCGTTCGCGTCCGTCGCGATGAAGTTCCAGAAGGACCTGAAGATCCCGGACGAGAAGCTCAACGTCAACGGCGGCGCCATCGCGATGGGTCACCCGCTCGGCGCGACCGGCGCCATGATCACCGGCACCATGGTCGACGAGCTCGAACGCCGCGGCGCCAAGCGCGCGCTGGTGACGCTGTGCATCGGCGGCGGCATGGGCGTGGCCACCATCATCGAGCGCGTCTGACGCTCACGACCTGACCAGGAGAGACGAAACAGTGAGCGAACAGAACATCATCGGTTGGGAGCAGGACGCCGA
Organism: Rhodococcus olei; assembly: GCF_039540555.1. Classification (NCBI taxonomy): domain Bacteria; kingdom Bacillati; phylum Actinomycetota; class Actinomycetes; order Mycobacteriales; family Nocardiaceae; genus Rhodococcus; species Rhodococcus olei. The sequence continues at coordinate 45,269 of NZ_BAABFB010000048.1, forward strand.
CGGCATCGTCGTGCTGACCATCGACGACCCCAACCAGGGCGCGAACACCATGAACGACCGGTACATCTCCTCGATGAAGGAGACCGTCGACCGGCTGTACGCGGAGAAGGACGCCATCACCGGTGTCGTGCTCACCTCCGGCAAGAAGACCTTCTTCGCCGGCGGCGACCTGAAGAACATGATCAAGGCGGGCCCCGCCGACGCCGAGCACATCTACAACCACAGCCTCACCCTCAAGGCGGACCTGCGCCGCCTGGAGACCCTGGGCAAGCCGGTCGTGACCTGCATCAACGGCGCCGCGCTCGGCGGCGGCCTGGAGATCGCGCTGGCCACCCACCACCGCATCGCCGCGGACGTCAAGGGCGTCAAGATCGGCCTGCCCGAGGTCACCCTCGGCCTGCTGCCCGGCGGCGGCGGCGTCGTCCGCATGGTGCGCAAGTTCGGCATCATGACCGCCCTGACCCAGCACCTGATGCAGGGTCAGCAGCGTGGGCCGCAGCAGGCCCTCGAGGCCGGTGTGATCGACGAGGTCGTGTCCTCGGTCGAGGAGCTGGTCCCCGCCGCCAAGACGTGGATCAAGGCCAACCCCGAGTCCGGCGTGCAGCCGTGGGACGTCAAGGGCTACAAGGTCCCCGGCGGCACCCCGGCCACCCCGGCGTTCGCGGCGAACCTGCCCGCGATCCCGGCGAACGTGCGCAAGCAGATCAAGGGCGCCAACATGCCGGCGCCGCGCGCAATCCTCGCCGCCGCGGTCGAGGGCAGCCAGGTCGACATCGACAACGCCCTGAAGATCGAGTCGCGCTACTTCACGTCGCTGGTCACCGGCCGCGTCGCGAAGAACATGATCCAGGCGTTCTTCTTCGACATGCAGGCCATCGGCTCGGGCGCCTCGCGTCCGAAGGACATCCCCAAGCGCGAGATCAAGAAGGTGGGCGTCCTCGGTGCCGGCATGATGGGCGCCGGCATCGCGTACGTGTGCGCGAAGGCCGGAATCCCGGTGGTGCTCAAGGACGTCACGATCGAGGCGGCCGAGAAGGGCAAGGCCTACTCCGAGAAGATCGAGGCCAAGGCGCTCTCGCGGGGCAAGACCACCGAGGAGAAGTCGCAGGCGCTGCTGTCCCTGATCACCCCGACCGCCGATCCGGCCGACTTCGCCGGCGTCGACTTCGTCGTCGAGGCCGTGTTCGAGTCGCCCGACCTGAAGAAGAAGGTGTTCCAGGAGATCGAGGACATCGTCGAGCCCGACGCTCTCCTCGGTTCGAACACCTCCACCCTGCCGATCACCGACCTCGCGACCGGCGTCAAGCGGGCCGAGGACTTCATCGGCATCCACTTCTTCTCGCCGGTCGACAAGATGCCGCTGGTCGAGATCATCCGCGGCGAGAAGACCTCGGACGAGACCCTGGCCCGGGTGTTCGACTTCGTGCAGGCGATCCGCAAGACCCCGATCGTCGTCAACGACTCGCGCGGCTTCTTCACCTCGCGTGTCATCGGCACGTTCGTGAACGAGGCGATCGGCATGGTCGCCGAGGGCATCGAGCCGGCCACGATCGAGCAGGCGGGCATGCAGGCCGGCTACCCGGCCGCGCCGCTGCAGCTGTCGGACGAGCTGAATCTGACGCTGATGCAGAAGATCCGCGCCGAGTCGAAGGCCGCGGCGATCGCCGAGGGCAAGACGCTGCCCGCGGACCCGGCCGGTGACGTCATCAACCACCTCGTCGAGGGCAACGACCGGAAGGGCCGCCTCGGTGGCGCCGGCTTCTACGAGTACCAGGACGGCAAGCGCGCCGGCCTGTGGCAGGGCCTGCGGGAGCACTTCAACTCCGGGTCGGCCACCCCGCCGATCCAGGACCTGATCGACCGCATGCTGTTCATCGAGGCGATCGAGACGGTCAAGTGCTTCGACGAGGGCGTGATCACGTCCACCGCCGACGCCAACATCGGCTCGATCATGGGCATCGGTTACCCGGCCTGGACCGGTGGCGTCAGCCAGTTCATCGCCGGGTACCCCGGCGGCCGGGAGGGCTTCGTCGCGCGGGCCAAGGAGCTGGCCGCGAAGTACGGCGAGCGCTTCACCCCGCCGGCCTCCCTCGAGAGCTAGTCGGGAAGAACACCGAGGAAGGTGCCCGCCGTCTCCGGACGGCGGGCACCTTCCTCGTTCGGGCACCGTGATCTGCGCTTTCCCGCGAGGCGGAAAGCGGGCTGGGCTGCGCTGCTTCGCGACACTAAGTTCAGCCTGGTGTGAGCCAGGGCACAGTACGCCCCGGCTCGATGAGCAGAACGCGAGGTGCGCGCCCATGTTGACGTTGAACTTTCCGGAGGGTGCCACCCTGATCTTCGGTGGCAGCGGCGGCATCGGTCGCGGCGTCGCAACGGAGTTCGGCCGCGCCGGCAGCGCCGTCGCCGTCTGCTACAACTCCAAGCGCGAGGTCGCGGAGGAGACGGTGACCGAGCTGCGCGCCCTCGGCGTCAAGGCGAGCGCGCACCGCGTCGACGTCCGCGACGAGTCCGACGTCGCGCGGGTGGTCGACGAGGTGATCGGCGAACACTCCCGGATCCACACCCTGGTGTGGGCCGCCGGCCCGGTCGTCGAGCAGGTCCCGGTCGCCGAGACCACGCCGGAGCTGTACCGGCGGTCGATCGAGATCGAGACGCTCGGGATGTTCACCGCCGTGCACGCGGTGTTGCCGCACCTGCGCGAACAGGGTGGCGGATCGATCGTCCACCTCGGTTCGGCGGGGGACCACTGGTTCCCGGCACTGGACGGGCTGTCGGTGATCCCGAAGGCCGCCAACGAGTCGCTTCTGCGCGGAATCGCCAAAGAAGAAGGCGTGCACAATATTCGGGCGAACTCGGTGCTGGTCGGGGTGATCGAGGCCGGCATGTTCCTCGAACTGAAGGAGCGGGGTGTCTTCGACGAGGAGTGGGAGCGCGAGGTGCACAAGCTCGTCCCGCTGAAGCGGTGGGGCAAGCCCGCGGACATCGGCGCCGCCTGCGTGTTCCTCGCCTCGAACGAGGCCAATTACGTCACCGGACAGCAGATTTCGGTGTCGGGTGGATTCGGCGTCTGACCGAGCCCGGATGGAGAGGATGCGGCCGTGACGACGGAACGCGACCAGGCCCCGGTCATGTCGATGTTCGACCGGGTCGAGCTCGTGCTGCAGGCGCTCGACGACTGTGGGCACCTGACCCTGAGCGAGACGGCGCGCCTGACCGGGATCCCGACCTCGTCGGCGCACCGGCTGCTGGAGAAGATGGTGCAGAAGCGCTGGCTCATGCGGGACGGGTCGCGATACGAGCTCGGGGTCCGGCTGTTCGAGCTCGGTTCGCGGGCGGTCCGCAACCACTGGTTCCACCGGACCGCGCTGCCGATCCTGCAGGATCTGCACCGCTCCACGGGCGCCGTCGTGCACCTGGCGTTCCTCGACGGTGCGGAGAGCATCTACTGGGAGAAGGTCTCGGGCACGTTCGGCGCGAAGATCCCGTCCCGCATCGGTGGCCGCTATCCGGCCCATCGGTCCGCGGTGGGCAAGGCGCTGCTGAGCGCGATCCCGCGCGAGAGGCTCGACGAGCCGATCTTCGGCCGCCTCGACCGCGACGTTCGCGGCGGCCGCAAGGACCTGGAGGTGGAACTCGACCGGGTGACCGAGGAGGGCGTCGCGTTCGACCGGGGCACCTCGCTGCCCGGGATCGGGTGCGTCGCGGCGTCGATCGGGTACGGGCTGCCGAAGCCGGCCGCGGTGTCCATCTGCGGGCCGCTCGGCCGCATCACCACCGACCGGCGGATGACCGGTGCCGTCCAGAGCGCCGCCGCGGACATCGCGCGCGCCGTCCGGCAGGCGGCACCGACCGGCTGACGGGCCCGATGTGCGGCCGGTGCCCGGAAGGCCGGGCGCCGGCCGCGCGAGTTGACCGAGTCTAGGCCCGCCACCAGGGGCGCAGCGGCAGATTCGCCTCGCCGTCGGCGCCGAGCTTGACGGCCAGCACCTGGTGCAGCTGCACGACGTTGCGTTCGAAGCCGAGCTGCGAGCCGGCCATGTAGAGCCCCCACACCTTCGCGGTGCCCTCGCCGACCTCGGCGACGCACTCGTCCCAGTTGGCCTCGAGGTTGCGGCACCAGCCGGCCAGCGTCAGGGCATAGGATTCGCGCAGGTTCTCCTCGTGCCGCACCTCGAGCCCGACGTCCTGGACCTCGGTGATGATGCGGCCGGACCCGGTCAGCTCCCCGTCGGGGAAGACGTACCGGTCGATGAACCCGCCGGCGCGCGCGTTGTGCTTGTTGTCGGGCCGGGTGATGCAGTGGTTGAGCATCAGGCCGCCGTCGCGCAGCTTCGACTTGATGAACCCGAAGTACGACGGGTAGTTGTGTACGCCGATGTGCTCGGTCAGGCCGATCGACGAGACCGCGTCGAATCCGGTCTCGGCGACGTCGCGGTAGTCGGAGTACCGGACCTCGGCGAGCCCGGACAGGCCCTCGTCGGCGATCGCCTTCTGTGCCCACTGGGCCTGCTCGGCGGACAGCGTCGCGCCGATCACCTTGACCCCGCGCCGCGCGGCGTAGCGGACCATTCCGCCCCAGCCGCAGCCGATGTCGAGCAGCCGGTCGCCCTCCTTCAGGTTCAGCTTCTCGAACACCAGGCGGTACTTGTTCTCCTGCGCGTCCTCGAGCGACTGGTCCTCGGACTCGTAGGCCGCACAGGTGTAGGTCATCGACGGGCCGAGCACCTTCTCGTAGAAGGTGTTCGAGACGTCGTAGTGGTGGTGGATGGACTCGGCGTCGCGCGTCTTGGAGTGCCGCAGGCCCTCGGCGATGCGGCGCCAGCGCGGCAGCGACTCCTGCGGCGGGGGCGCGATGGGCTTGAGGACGTCCCAGCCGAGGGAGCGGGCGATGTGGGCGAGCTCGCGGGGGGTCGGCCGGTTGAAGTGCAGCTGCTCGCCGAGTACGCGGAGGACCTCGTACGGGTTGCCGGGGTGCGCACCGATGATCTCGAGGTCGCCGGAGATGTAGGCGCGCGCCAGGCCGAGGTCGCCGGGGGCGGTGACCAGATAGGTCGTGCCACGGGGGGAGCGCAGGTTGAGGTGGAATGTCGCATCCGGCGATCCCAGGGAGCTGCCGTCGTATGCGGTGAACCGCACCGGAAGGTCCTTGCCGACGACGATTTCCAGGATCTCGGCGATCGACAGCTTACGGCCGCCCTCCGCACCGCCGGCGGCGGTGGAGGTCGGGGCGTCCTTGAACATGGTCATTTGCGTTGCACCGCCTTCGAATACAGGTCCAGCAGACGTGAGTTCGGGTCGTACTTCTTCTTCAATCCGTCGTAGCGTTCGCCGCCGTAGAGCGCGGCGAACTCGTCCTCGTCGTAGTAGGCGTCCGAGTAGAGCGACTTGTGGCCCTCGAACTCGGTCACGGCGCGCTCGATCCGCCGGTTCGCCGCCCCCTCCGGCTGTCCGGGGACGATCGGCACCGACGACCAGAAACCGATGTTGACGTAGCTGCGCTTCGGCTCGAGCGGGTACAGCGGCCACGGGCGGTCGGGGGCGGCGCCGGCCGGTTCCGGTTCGCGCAACCGCAACGGGCACAACCAGATCGGCTCGATCGGGATCTCCCGCAGGAACCACCGCACGAAGTCCGCGGTGCGTTCGATCGGCACCTCCACGTCCTGGACGACACGCTCCCGCGGCGGCAGCCCCTTGCGCTGTTCGAGCCGGTCACCGATGTCGTACTTCCGGTCGAGCGCGATCAGCTTCCAGTAGAAACTGCTGCGGCGGTAGCGTTTCGGCCACCAGCGGCGGATCTGCGGGTTCTGCGTCCCGAACGCTCGCGAACACCAGAACCAGTCGGTGTCCCACCGCCACAGGTAGTCGTGGATGGTCAGCCGGTCGGTCTTGGGGTGGTTGACCGACTCGTGCTGGATGGACCGGTAGTAGACGTCCATGCCGGTGTAGTCCGACACCGGACCGGGTTCGTCGGTCCGGGTGGCGAGGGTCAGGTAGCACTCGGTCGCCGAGAACACGACGCCGTCCAGGTAGTCGACGGCGACGCCGTCGTGACTGCGGGTGTGGGTGATCGCGTCCATCGTCGACTGCAGCGTGTCGAGGTCGTCGAACCGGAGATGCCGCAGTGCGACATAGCGTTCGACGGGTTCGAGCTGGATCCGCAGGCGTGTCGAGTAGCCCAGCGTGCCGTACGAGTTCGGGAACCCGTAGAACAGGTCGGCATGCTCGCCGTCCGGGGTGGCGGTGAGGATCTGGCCGTCGCCGGTGAGAATGTCGATCTCGAGCACCGACTCGTGCGGCAGCCCGTTGCGGAAGGACGTGGACTCGATGCCGAGGCCGGTGACGGCGCCGCCCAGCGTGATCGTCTTGAGTTGCGGGACGACCAGCGGCGCGAGACCGTACGGCAGCGTCGCGTCGACCAGGTCCTCGTAGGTGCACATGCCGGCGACGTCCGCGGTCCGCGCCTGCGGGTCCACCGAGATCACCCCGGTCAGGCCCGACACGTCGAGCCCGGGGGCGTCGGTCTTCGCCCGGGCCCGGAACAGGTTCGACGTCTTCTTCGCCAGCCGCACCGTCGCGGAGGGCGGAATCGCTCGATAGCTCGCCAACAGACGCTCGACACCCGCGCGGTGGGCCGGGACCCCGATCTCGCGCGGTGCGGTCGAACGTCGGCCCGGTCGTCTGTGGAACGCGTTCGAAGTGACTGCCACCCTTCGACGCTATCCCCTGATGCCCCACCCTGCGACCGGTGACGCGCGGGGTTTGCTCGAATCGCCGGCCGACTGCGGCCCCTGCCACGCTGTGACGGGGCGCACAGCGCCGACGGCGGGCTGGCCGGAACATCGCCGGTGCAGGCACGATGAAGGTTCACAGGGGTGGCGCTCGGCCGTCCCGGACGCGAAGGAGAATCCCGGTGGGACAGGTCAGTGCGAGCAGTTCGGTCGAGGTCGCGGCGGCTCCGGAGGCGGCGCTCGCCGCCGTGGCGGACTACCAGACGGTGCGCCCGCGGGTCCTGAGCGAGCAGTACTCCGACTACGCGGTCCTCCAGGGCGGCCAGGGCAACGGCACCGTGGTGCAGTGGGCGCTCAAGGCGACCGAGAAGCGCACCCGCAACGTCAAGGCCACCGTGACCGTCGCCGGTGACACCGTCACCGAGACGGACGCCAACTCGAGCATGGTCACCACCTGGACCGTGACTCCGCACGGGACGGGGTCGACGATCACGACCACGACCAGTTGGAAGGGGGCCGGCGGTATCGGCGGGTTCTTCGAGAAGACCTTCGCGCCGATCGGGCTCAAGAAGATTCAGGCCGCGGTGCTCGCGAACCTGGCCCGCGAACTGGGGTAGGGACTCCTCAGCGTCCGGAGAGGAACGCGACGACGCCGCCGACGACCGCCCGCGCGTAGCGGGCCCGGCCGGCGTCGTCGACCATCTCCCGGGCGTCGGTGGGGCTGCGCATGTTGCCCAGTTCCACCAGGATCGAGGGGCGCTGCGCCAGATTGAGCCCGGCGAGGTCGGTGCGGGGCTGCAGTCCGTGGATCCCGGTGTAGGTGGACGGCATCAGGCCCGCGGCGACCAGGGCGTCGCGCATCGTGGACGCGAACGTCACCGACGGGCCGGCCTGCACGTCGTTCAGGGGCGGCGCCGAATAACAGACATGGAAACCGGACTGGTCCGGTCCCGCACCGTCCGCGTGCACCGCGACCACCGCGTCCGCGCCGGAGGCGTTCGCCAGCGTGGCGCGTTCGTCGACGCAGCTGCCGACCGACGTGTCGTCGGCGCGGCTGACCACCACGCGGGCGCCGAGGTCCTCGAGCTCTGTGCGCATCACCCCGACCACCTCCCAGGCGAAGGTGTGCTCGGGATAGCCGTCGACGGTGGCGGTGCCGGTGGTCTGGCAGTCCTTGGTGTCTCCGCGTCCGGCCGGGACCTGCGCGGTCATCGCGGCGTCCTGTGATCCGCTGTGTCCGGGATCGAGGAACACGGTCTTGCCCGTCAACGGCGTGGTCGACCCGGGATCGGGGCGGGCGCCGGCGATCCCCAGGCGCGGGGCCGGTGTCGAGGTCACCACCCGGTCGCCCGCGACGGCGCCCTCGGTGGGGATGGTGCAGCCGGTCGTCACGAAGGCCAGTGCGACGAGCGCGACGGCACCCGCGCGCACCGGCGTGACCCACACCGGGGTACCGGCCGCGCGGGGTCCGCGCGGTCGTGACGTCGCTGGCACGCGCCCACCGTAACCGTCAGCGTCTACGCTGGCGGGCAAACACGCAGAAAGGACCGCAACGTGCAGCCCGGTGGACAACCCGACATGCAGCAGCTCCTCGCGCAGGCCCAGCAGATGCAGCAGCAGCTGATGGCCGCGCAGGCAGAGATCGCCGAGACCGAGGTCAGTGGGCAGGCCGGTGGCGGCCTGGTGACCGCGACGGTCAAGGGAACCGGGGAGGTCGTCGCGCTGTCGATCGACCCGAAGGTCGTCGACCCCGAGGACGTCGAGACCCTGCAGGACCTGGTGATCGGCGCCATCGCCGACGCCGCGAGCAAGGCGCAGGAGATCGCGGCCGGCAAGATCGGCCCGATCGCGGGTGGCCTGCCCGGGCTCCCGTTCTAGCGGGGGTTCCGCGTGTACGAGGGTCCGGTCCAGGATCTGATCGACGAGCTCGGCAAGCTGCCGGGTATCGGGCCGAAGAGCGCCCAGCGGATCGCCTTCCACCTGCTCGGCGTCGAGCCGCCCGAGATCGAGCGGCTGCAGAACGCGCTGCAGCGGGTGCGGGAGGGCGTGCAGTTCTGCGAGGTGTGCGGCACGGTGTCGGACAAGGAGCGGTGCCGGATCTGCTCCGACGACCGACGGGACCGCACGATCATCTGTGTGGTCGAGGAGCCGAAGGACGTCCAGGCGATCGAACGCACGCGGGAGTTCCGGGGTCGCTACCACGTCCTCGGTGGTGCGCTCGATCCGCTCAGCGGTGTCGGCCCCGACCAGCTGCGAATCCGGGAGTTGTTGGCGCGCATCGGTAATCAGGAGGACGGGGTCGACGTCACCGAGGTGATCATCGCGACCGACCCGAACACGGAGGGCGAGGCGACCGCGACCTATCTGGTGCGGATGCTGCGGGATTTCCCGGGCCTGTCGGTCACCCGGCTGGCGTCCGGACTGCCGATGGGGGGCGACCTCGAGTTCGCCGACGAACTGACGCTGGGACGCGCACTGTCCGGCCGCCGCGCGATGTGACCGTGCCGCCCGTCAGGACGTGAAGTCCGGGCGGGCGGCGTGTGCGCGTTCGCTGCGTCCCTCCGGCTTCTCCCAGGACTCCTGCCTGCCGAGGGCGGTCAGGTCGAGGAAGTAGTACGACCCGCCGGTCGACTCGAGGCCGCGGGCGTACTGCGAGTACGTGTGGAAGACGCGGTCGTCGACGCGGAGAAAGCAGCTGCGTCCCGGCATCTCGAAGGGCTGCTCGCAGTCGAAGAAGTCCGAGCCCATCGCCTCGAACTCGGCCCGGCTGCGGTAGTTGTACCGGGCCGGGGTGACCGACTCGTCGATCGTCACGCCGAAGTCGTGGTTGAAGTCGGTGCCGTACGACGAGTACCACGGCAGGTCCCAGCCGCGTTCGGCCTTCCATCGCAGCAGTTTCGCGAGCGGCGCGCGGGACACCATCGCGTAGGCGGTGTCTCGCGCGCGCAGATGCTCGACGAATCCTGCCGACAACTCGTCGGTGCCCGCCGTGCAGCTGGGGCAGCCCTCGTCCCAGGACGGGTCGAACATGAAGTGGTAGACGATCAGCTGTCGCAGGCCGTCGAACAGGTCGATCAGCTGCACCGGGCCGTCCGGGCCGTCGAGGACGTAGTCCTTCTCCACCTCGACCATCGGGAGGTTCCGGCGCTGGGTGTTCAGGGCGTCGCGCTGCCGGGTCAGCTCCTTCTCCCGAGCCAACAGCTCGGTGCGGGCGGCCAGCCATTCGTCCTGGGTGGCGATCTTCGGAAGGTTCATCGTGCGCTCCTCTGCGTCGTTCCGGGGGCGGGGTGCCCCTGGAGTGGTGACCGATGTCGGTGCGCCTACTCATCGCCGTGCCCCTACAGCCGGGGTTCCTCCGGGTCGGGGAACGCGGCGCCGACGGCACCACCGGGTTTGATGCTCTGCCGCAACGACTCGACCAGCTCGGCCATCGCCGGGGAGGCGGCGCCGGTGCGCACGACACCGCACACCGGCACCCGCAGCCGGCCCTTCGCCTCGCGCATCACCTGTAGTCCCGATCGCGGGACACTGCCGGTGACGGTGCTGTCGTAGAGCACGGTCCAGGCCCGGGGGTTGTTGATCACGTCGAGGGTCGCGGTGTGGTCGCGGGCGATCGGCGGTCCGAACTGGGGCCGTCGCCCGACCTCGGCGAACGCCTCCTCGACCACGGTGTGGATCAGCACCTGGCTGCTCCGCGGCGGCAGCAGCAGGGGATACGGCGCCAGCTCGCCGAGTTCGACGGTGGAGAACGCGGACAGCGGATGCTCGCTGGAGGTGACGATCCGCAGATCCTCGATGCCGAGCGGGACAGTCTCGAGTCCGGGGCGGTCCAGCGAGCCGCGGATCAGCGCGATGTCGGCGTCCCCGGACGCGACCGCGTCGATCCGGTCCCGGAAGCTCTTGATCACGAACTCGATGTCCAGGTCCGGGTGCCGGGCGCGCACCCCGGCGATGGCGTCGAGGCTCTGCGGCGCGAACGACATGTTCGCGGTGATCCGGACCCGGTTGCGGGGCTGTTTGGCGACCGCGAGGGCCTGGGTCTCGAGACTGATCACCTGCTGTGCGATCGGGACGAGGCGGGCGCCGGCGGGGGTCGGGCGCACCACCCGGGTGGACCGGTCGAACAGGGTGGTGCCGAGCTCCTGCTCGAGCTTGGCGATCTGGTGGCTGATCGCGGACTGCGAGATGAAGCACTTCGCGGCCGCGCGGCTGAAGCTCAGTTCCTCGCTGACCGCGAGGAAGTAGCGCAGCTGCCGGAAGTCCACACCCCCATTCTACTTATGAGCGATCGAGATAACTGAATTGCGAATAACCCAGGATGGTGGCGAGGTGACGGCGTAAATACTTAGCGTGGCTCTCATACGTCTGATTCAGCGTTGATTCAGTAGGAGGTTCCCGTGGGTGAGGCAGTGCAGGACCGGACCGAGGTCGTGATCGTGGGGTCGGGCTTCGGCGCCCTGGCAACGGCGAAGAAGCTCGCCAAGGCCGGCAAGCCCTTCGTGCTCATCTCCGAGACCACCGAACACCTCTTCCAGCCGCTGCTCTACCAGGTCGCGACCGGTGTGCTCGCGGCAGGCGAGATCGCCCCGTCGGTGCGCGCGATCCTCGCGAAGTACCCGAAGGCGGACGTCCGCCTCGGCCGCGTCGTCGACGTGCACGCCGAGGCCAAGGAACTCGTCTACGAGGCCGCCGGGCAGCGCCACACCCTCGGCTACGACTCGCTCGTCGCCGCGACCGGCGCCCGGCAGTCGTACTTCGGACGCGACGAGTTCGCGAAGGTCACCTACGCGCTCAAGACCGTCGACGACGCCGAGCGGCTGCGCGCCCAGATCGTGCGCTGCTTCGAGGAGGCGCACACCACCAGCGATCCCGAGCGCCGCAAGAACCTGCTCAGCTTCATCGTGATCGGCGCCGGCGCGACCGGTGTCGAACTTGCCGGCCAGATCAAGGAACTCGCGGGCCGCTACTTCGAGCAGTCGATCCGCGGCGTCACCGCCGACGACGTCACCGTCACCCTCGTCGAGGGCGCGGGTGTCGCGATGCCGGCCTACGGCGGCAAGCTCAGCGAGTACACGAGGACGTCGCTGGAGAACGCGGGCGTCGAGGTCGTGCTGAACACCCTGGTCACCGACATCGACGAGCACGGCGCGACGCTCAAGGCGCACGGTGAGCAGGACGGCGTGCGGCGCACCGCCGAGACGATCATCTGGTCGGCCGGCGTGCAGGCCAACGACTTCGCGCGGGTGCTCGCCGAGCGCACCGGCTGCGAGACCGACCGCGCCGGACGGCTGCTCGTCAACCCCGACCTCACCGTCGGCGGGCGTGCCGACATCTTCGCCGTCGGCGACATGACGTCGCTGAACAACCTTCCCGGCCAGTCTCCGGTCGCGATGCAGGGCGGCCGTCACGTCGCCCGCACGATCCTCGGCAAGACCAAGCGCGGCACCCCGTTCCGCTTCCGGGACAAGGGCAGCATGGCGATCATCAACCGTTTCCGCGCCGTGACGAAGGTCAAGGGCATCGAACTGACCGGCGTCCTGGCCTGGGTGCTGTGGCTCGCCGTGCACATGGTGTACCTGGTCGGTTTCCGCAACCGCTACGTCGCGGTGATGTCGTGGTTCGGGTCGTTCCTCGGCCACCGGCGCCCGCACTTCCACTACGCGCAGGAGCCGCAGCACATCGCGGAATCTGTTGCAGGAGACGGCGGTTCGGGCGACGGCACTGCAGAGGCGATCAAGCCCGAGGTGATCAAGAGCGCGGTGCCGGTCGAGCCGAAGGAGCCGGTCGCGGTCTCCTGACCCCCGCAGACGGCCGAGTGCGCCCCACCCAGGGATTCCGGGTGGGGCGCACTCGCTTCTTCCGGGCGGCCGACTCGGTCGGCGACAGCCGCGCCGGCGACCCGAAGAGTCGGGCAGGTCGGTCGGTGCCTACGTGCTGCCGAGTGCATCCGGCTCGGGGCCTCCGGGCGGTCCGTCCGAGGGGGGTCCCGCACGGAAAGTCGTCGGGTCGAATGCTCTTCGGTGCCCTTGCCCGACGTCACGGTGCGGACACGCGCGTCGGTGTCGGGTTGCAACTCGGGAACGGTCGGTCGGAGCCCTTGCTCGACCGTTCGCTGCGCGTAGCATCAGTGCTGCGGATCGAGTGAGTAATCGGAAACGGTGAAATCCTCGTGAAACAGAGATCCGGCCGAGAGTGCGCAAGCATTCCCGGCCAGACCCCTGTTCGGGGGTTCGCCTCTTCGGGCCGGGTTGTCACCCGGCACCTGTCGGTGGCCGGGCGTAGGTTGGGGCGAGCACCAAGCCCTCAGCACCCTGCCGAAGGAGTCCGTTGTGCCCGAGCGTAAGTCCCTGGTCGGAGCCCCCTGCTGGATCGACCTGTCCAGTTCCGACCTGTCCCGCGCAGTCCCGTTCTACACCGGCCTGTTCGGCTGGTCCTGTGACACCAACGAGGACCCGCAGTACGGCGGGTACGCGATCTTCAGCAAGGACGGTGAACCGGTCGCGGGAATCATGAAGCAGGACGAGGAGAACCCGTACGGCGACGTGTGGACCGTCTACCTCGAATCCACCGATGCCGCGGCGACCGCGGAGGCGGCCACGCCGGCCGGCGGTCAGGTGATCATGCCCGCGATGCAGGTGGGGGACCAGGGCAGCATGGCGATCCTCACCGACCCCGCCGGCGCGGTGATCGGGGTCTGGCAGCCGGGGCAGCACCGCGGCTTCGGGCGCTGGGGCGAACCGGGCACGCCGGCCTGGTTCGAAACGCTGTCGCGCGACTACCGCGCGGCGCTGCCGTTCTACGAGACCGTGTTCGGCTGGACCCTGAACCCGATGGGCGACGACGACGAGTTCCGCTACTCCCAGGCCCGGATCGGCGGCGAGAACATCGCCGGACTGATGGACGCCTCCGGCTTCCTCCCGGCCGAGGTGCCCTCCTTCTGGCGGTGGTACGTCGCGGTGCCGGACGCCGACGCCGCGGTGTCCACGGTGCTCGAGCTCGGTGGCTCGGTCGCGGGGCCCGCGGAGGACAGCCCGTACGGCCGCGTGGCCACGGTCGCCGACCCGCTCGGCGCCCAGTTCCAGATCGTCGCGATGCGCGACGAGTAGGCCGCCCCGCCCCGCCCGGCCCCTGTCTCGCGGGCCGGGCCGGGTCGCGGCTGCGCGGGCACGGGAAACCTCGAATTGCTGATCAGGGATATTGCCCGAGGTGCACAGTGCGCGTACCGTAAGTGATGCGGATCGAGAAGAGCGAACTGGTAACGGTTCGAAGAACTCGAAAAGCAGAGATCCGGCCGGGAACGCGATTTATCGCTACGTTCTCGGCCGAACCCCTGTCCGGGGCCGGGTCATTCGGCTTCCAGCAGTTCCTTCAGTCGGTCCAGGTCCTTGCGGTTGGCCCGACGCATCGCCGCGGCCATCAGCGGAGCCGCCACGGCGCCGAATCCGGATGGCTCACCGACATTGCGCAGCGTCATCAGCGTCGACCCCCGGCCCGCGTCCCGCCACTCGTATTCCGTCCGCATCGGGAACGGCCCCCGCGCGGTGCTCATCACGAGCCGTTCACCCGGGGTGTACTCGCGAACCTCGTAGGTGTAGGCCAGCCGCCGACCGAGGAACTCGGCGACGAACTCGAACGTCGAACCCACGACGAGCGGTGGATTCGACGTCCACCGCGCCTCGGTGATGTTCGCGTACCACGCGGTCGCGTTCACCGGGTCGCACGCGAAGTCCGCGACCACCGAGCGGGGTCGTGCGATCACGGCCTCGGTGCGGACGTCGACAGCGGCCACCGGCCGTCAGGTCCGGTCCCGGAGGGTCTGCACACCCTCCCCGGACAGGTCGTCGAGCGCCGCCGCGCGGCCTGTCATGGCCATCGTCAGTGCCAGCATCGGGCCCGCCACCTCGGGTCCGGACCCGATCGTCCAGGCGGTGTCGGTCGCCCGCAACGTCAGGCCGGCGATCCGGTTCTTCGCGCCGATCAACAGGTTCGAGCCCTTGTAGAAGTCGGCGACCCGCACCAGCGCGTCCATCGGGTAGGCGTGCTCGATGCCGAGGGGGCGGCGAATGTCCTCGGCGTGCACGATCGTCTCGCCCAGCCAGGAATCCACCGGTCCGGGTGGTGACGTGGTCGACCCGGCAACCGCCCGGAACTCGGCGAGCGTGTCGGCCGGCGTGCCGCGGGTCTCGGCGGCCACGTTCTTCGCGGCGAACGTCTCGAACCGCAGACCGGTGCCGAGCATCCCGAGGAAGAACTTCGGCGGGGTCATCTTCGCGGTCGCGGTCATGTGACCGAGCGTTTCCCAGACCGACCACTTCGCGCACAGGGACCGGGTGGACCACTGCTCGTCGGTCAGCGAGGCCAGGTCGTCGGCGAGAGCCAGTCGTTCGGCGTGGATGGTCGCCCAGGGGCTGTTGGATGCCACGGTTGCCTCCTCAGCAGGGCGCGGCCGCGGTACGTGCCGCTGCTCGGAACGTACACCCGCTGCGCCGACCCCGCCCGCTCTCGGAGCCCGCGCACCGGACGTTCCGTCGCGAGCGCCCCTCCGGCCTGCCCGCCGCCGGCCTCAGCGGCCTGCCGCGAGCCGCTCCCGGCGCAGCCGGTCGACCTCCGGAAGTTCGAGCGGTGCCAGCGCGTCGACGCCCAGCGCGCGGGCCAGCAGCAGGTCCGCCAGTTCCGGATTCCGGGCCAGCGCCGGGCCGTGCATGTACGTGCTGATCACCGACCCCTGCACCGCGCCCTCGAAACCGTCCCCGACGCCGTTGCCGACACCGTGCGTGACCGTCGCCAGCGGGCGGGCGTCCGGGCCGAGGGCCGTGCCGCCGCGGTGATTCTCGAATCCGGTCAACGGCTGACTCAGTCCGTCGATCAGCGGACGGGTGATCACCTCGCCGATCGCGCGGGTCTGCTGCGGGGAGGTGGTGACGTCGAGCATCGACACGCCCTCGACCCGCTCGCCGGCGGAGGTCTCGTACCAGTGCCCGAGGACCTGGATCGCCGCGCAGATCGCCAGGACCGGTGCGCCGCGCTCGGCGGCCTTCTGCAGACCCGGGTAGCGGCGCAGGTGCCGGGTGGCCAGGCGTTGTGCCGAATCCTCCGCGCCGCCAAGGGTGTACACGTCGAGGGACTCCGGAACCGGATCGGACAGCGTGATCTCGACGATCTCCGCGTCGATTCCGCGCATCCGCAGCCGCTGCCGCAGGATCAGCGCGTTGCCGCCGTCGCCGTAGGTGCCCATCACGTCGGGCAGCACCAGCCCGATCCGTACGGTCGACTCAGACACGCTCGGCTCCCTTCGCGATGGCGGTGTTCAGGTCCCGGAACGCGGTGTAGTTGGCCAGCACCTCGACCCGTCCGGCCGGGCAGGACGCGATCGCGCGCAACGGATCCGGCTCGAGTGTGTGCTCGACACCGGCGTAGGTGAGCCGGACCGCGAGATCGGTGGCGCGTTCCCCGGACGCGACGACCTTGACCCCCTCGAAGTGTTCGAACCGCACGTCCCACAGCCAGGAGAGGTCCTCGCCGTCCGGGACCTGACCGTTGACGGCGATGACGAGACCGTCGACCGTCGGGTCGATCATCGACAGCGCCTCCTGCCAGCCGGCCGGGTTCTTCGCGAGCAGCATCCGCAACGAGTGCTCGCCGACCTGGACGGCGGCGTACCGTCCGGCGATCTCCCGGACCCCAGCCGCCGCGGCCACCGCCGCGCGCGGGTCCGCGCCCATCGCGACGGCCGCCGCGACGGCCTGCGCCGCGTTGCCGCGGTTCGCGCGACCCGGCAGGGTCAGTGCCATCGGGACCACGACACCGTCCGGGCCGTACAGGTTCTCGTCGTCGACCCACCAGTCCGGCGTCGGGCGGGCGAAGTCGGCGCCGGTGCTGCGCCAGTTGCCGTCGGCGTCCCACACGATCGGTTCGCCGCTGCGCGGACAACTCGTGGCGTCGTTCGCCCACCCGGATCCCGCGGCCACCCACACCACGTTCGGGTTGTCGTACGCCGCGGAGGCGACCAGCACGTCGTCGCAGTTCGCGACCACCACCGCGTCCGGGTGCGCGGCCAGGCCCGCCCGCAGCCTCCGCTCGATCATGTTGATCTCACCGACCCGGTCCAGCTGGTCGCGGCTGAGATTGAGCAGCACGATCGCCTCGGGCCGCAGGGCGTCCGCGACGTGCGGGGTGTGCAGCTCGTCGACCTCGATCGCGGCGAGCCGGGCGTCGACGTGCGCGCTCAACGCCGAGACGATGCCCGCGTCCATGTTCGCGCCGTCCGCCTGCGTGGCAACCGTGCCGACGGTCGCGAGTGCGGCCGCGGTCATCCGGGTCGTCGTCGACTTGCCGTTCGTACCGGTGACCAGCACCGTGCGCTTGCCGTGGCCCAGCTGGGTCATCAGGGTCGGGTCGATCTTCAGGGCGATCAAACCGCCGATCATCGACCCGTTGCCGCGCCCCGCCTTCTGCGACGCCCACGACGCCAGCGCGGCCGCGCGCAACGCGAGACGGCCGCGGGCGGAAAATCGAGTGCTCATAGCCACGCGCGCAGTTTTCCACACCGCGCGACCGGGTCAGACGCGCGCCGGGTCGGGGGTGGGCAGCACCACAGCCGCGCGCCCGTCGACGGCCACGCTCGTCGGCCCGCCGACGGCCACATCTGTCGGCCCGCCGACGGGTGCGGATGCCGCCCCGACCCGGGTGCGGGACCCGGTGGCTCCGTGTAGACACCCCGCCACCACCAGGGCACCGCCGCACAGCGAGAGCGGGGTCGGGCGCTCGCCGAGGACGATCCAGGACGCCGCGATCCCGACCACCGGAACCAGCAGCGAGAACGGTGCCACCGTCGATGCCGGGTACCGGCTCATCAGCACGGTCCACAGGCCGGATCCCGCGATCGTGCCGAGAGCCACGATGTAGACGAGCCCGATCAGGGCGGGCAGCCCGTCGGTCGTGGTGAACGCCGTCCCGAGCGCCGACCAGCCCACGGTCGGTCCCTCGAGCACAGCGGACAGGGCGAGCATCGGGAGCGGCGGGATCACCGTCATCCACAGCATCAGTCGCATCGGCGACTCGGATCGAGCTCGCGGACCGGCGATGGTTGCCTGTCGGCCGGCGATGGTTGCCTGCCGGCTGGCGATGTTGCCGACGGCCCAGCCCAACGCGCCGCACAGCGTCAGCAGCAGGGGGAGCAGGCTCGCGTGCGCGAACCGGTCCCATCCGATCGTGACCATCCCGGCCACCGCGACGACGATCCCGACGACCTGACGGCGGCTGACCCGCTCGCGCAGCAGCAGCGCGCCAAGCAGCACCGTCATCGGCGCCGACGACTGCAGCACGAGCGAGGCCAGCCCGGTCGGCATGCCGGCGTGCATCGCCCAGAACAGGAACGTGAACTGGAGGATCCCGAATCCGATCCCGTACAGCAGCAGCCATCGCACCGGTACGTTCGGCCGCGGCACGAACAGCACCACCGGGATCGCGATCACGAGGAAACGCAACGCCGCAAAGAAGAACGGCGGAAAGTGATCGAGGCCGGCGCGGATGGCCAGGAAGTTCAGTCCCCACAGCAGCGCGACGGTGATCCCGATCAGGCGGTCCCGGTTGGTCATGTGCTCAATCGTCCGGGCCGAAATACATCAGGACAATCGAATATTGGTACACCATCCATGTAGATTTTCTGCATGGATGTGGAGCGGTTGCGGGTGCTGCGCGAGCTGGCGGACCGGTGCACTGTCGCCGCCACCGCGGCGGCCCTGTCGCTGACGCCGTCCGCGGTGTCCCAGCAGTTGAAGATCCTCGCCCGGGAGGCCGGTGTCGCGATTCTCGAACCCGACGGGCGGCGGCTGCGGTTGACCGACGCCGGCCACGCGTTGGTGCTGCGCGCCGACGACGTGCTCGCCGCGCTCGACCGGGCGACCGCGGAGATGGCGTCGTACGCGGGCTCGCCGCGAGGTCGCGTCCGCGTGGCGCTGTTCCCGTCCGGCGCCGCACTGCTGCTGCCGGGCGTGCTCGAGCGCGCCGCGCGGGTCGGCGTGCTGATCGACGCCCAGGACGTCGACGAGCCGGCCGCCGCGGTGCCGCAGCTGCTCGCGGACTTCGACGTCGTGCTCACCCACCGCGACGAGCGGGCGCCGACGCTGATCTCGCCGCGGGCGCGGTTCGAGACAGTGATGCGGGAGCCGATCGACCTGGTGATGCCGCCCGGGCATCGGCTGGCCGGGCGATCCGCGGTCGGGCTGGAGGAGTTGGCGGACGAGAGCTGGATCAGCGTCCGGGGCGGATTCCCCGTCGACGACGTGCTCGAGTCGGTGGCGACGGTGACCGGGGTGCAGCCGCGGGTCGTGCACCGCATCAACGACTTCGCGGTGATCGAGGCGCTCGTGCTCGCCGGTCACGGTGTGGCGCTGATGCCGAGGTACGTGCCGCTTCGGGCCGGCCTGGTGAGCGCCCGCCTCGCGGGCGTGCGGGCGGCGCGCAGCTACGAACTCGCGACCCGCCCCGCGGCCGCGGCGCGTCCGGCCGTGGCGGCGGTGCTCGCCGCGTTTCGCGCGGAGGCCGCGGAACGCTCCGGATCGTGACGGCCGGTCCGGCGGAGCCGCGCGGAGAAACGACCGCGCCGGTCCGGGCGGGGGCCCGAACCGGCGCGAGACGTCGGTGAGACTGCGGTCAGCCCAGCGCCTTCGACTTCAGCGACTGGAACTCGGCCTCGGTGATCGTGCCCTCGTCGAGCAGCGCCTTGGCGGCAGAGATCTGGTCGGCCGGGGACTTGCCCGCAACCTCCTTGATGTACGCGTCCTGTTCGCTCTTCATGACCTGGGCCGCCGCGAGCGAGCGCCTCGTCATGCCTTCACCGCGGGCGATCAGGTAGATCAGGGCCGTCAGGAACGGAACGAA
The DNA here is from genome assembly GCF_039540555.1 of Rhodococcus olei. Lineage (NCBI taxonomy): Bacteria > Bacillati > Actinomycetota > Actinomycetes > Mycobacteriales > Nocardiaceae > Rhodococcus > Rhodococcus olei. The sequence continues at coordinate 64,879 of NZ_BAABFB010000048.1, forward strand.
GATCAAGAAGAAGACCCACACGGCCTTCCACCATCCGGACAGCTTGTGGTCGCGGAAGAGGTCGCCGATGATCGAGAAGAGCAGCATCAGGTAAGCCACGAAGGCGAACGTGATGAGGATTATCCAGAGAACGTCCCAGAACGAGTTGACGGCAGAGTTCATCGGAGTGACTCCATTCCACATTGATGATTCGATTGTGGAACGAGGATCGCGTGTTTCCGGCCGCCCCGCCTCATCCTCCGTAGGTGAGATCGGCCTCATTCATCCGCAGCGGGTGATGTGCCGGAAGCCGGGCTCGACGAGGGTGGGGGCATGGACGAGACGGTGAGCATCGGTCCGGTCGAGTTGGTCGTGTTGACGTTTCCCGGTGCGGGGGTCGACCCCGCAACGGTCGCCGCCCTGCAGGATGTCGTGTCGAGTGGTTACGTGACCCTCCTCGACCTCGTGTACATCTCCAAGGACGAGGCGGGCAACGTCATCCAGATCGACGTCGACGAGGACCTTCAGGACGTGGGCCTCGAGATTCTGTCGATTGAGGCGAAGGCACTGATCAGCGACGAGGACCTCGACGTCGTGCGCGACTCGCTGGACCCGGGCAGTTCGGCCGCGATCATCGTGTACGAGCAGAGCTGGGCCCGGCAGTTCACGTCGAGCGCGCGCGCGGCCGGTGGCGAGGTCGCGTTGCACGTGCAGATTCCCCATGACGTCGTTGTTGCCGCGGTCGAGGCCGCGCTCTAGTTTTCGCGCCCGAGCTTAGGAGGAACCATGGTTTTCAGGGCAGGACGCGTCGGACGTCCCGGACTGCTCGGTACCGTCGCACGGACCGCGGTGGTTGCGGGAACGGCCCGAGCCACCACCAACGCGATGGACCGTCGCGCGCAACGCAAGTACTCCGAGCAGCAGGCGTACGCGGAGCAGCAGGCCGCGGACCAGCAGGCCGCCTACGCGGCCCAGCAGCAGGCGGCCGCCCAGCAGCAGGCGGCGCAGCAGGCCGCGGCGCAGCAGCAGGCGCCGGCGGATGACGACATGATCGCGAAACTGCAGCAGCTCGGACAGCTGCACCAGTCGGGCGTGCTGACCGACGACGAGTTCGCTGCAGCGAAGGCCAAGCTGCTGGGCTGAGGCGGTTCCGCCGCCCGTGCGCGAGATCGTGGTTGCGGGGTCCCGGAGGGGCGCGGACACAACGCACCGGAGGTGCGGGGCATGACCGAGCAGGCGGACGCGGCGCCGACGATCGCCGCGGCCAACGCCGCCGCGGCGGCGATGTTCCCCGACGACACGGCCGGCCTGGCGGAGGCGGACCGCGGATTCGTCGCGGCCCTCGACCCCGGTGTCGTCACCGGGGAGGGGGGCGCCCCGGTGTGGGACGTGGACACCTACGACTTCCTGGCGGGGTCGTGTCCACCGACCGCGCACCCCGGTCTGTGGCGGCAGTCGCGGTTGTGCGCCAAACAGGGATTGTTCGAGGTCGCCGACGGCATCCACCAGATCCGCGGACTCGACCTGTCGAACATGACCCTCCTCGAGGGCGAGTCCGGCGTCGTGGTGATCGACCCGCTGATCTCGGCGGAGACCGCGGCGGCCGGGCTCGCGCTGTATCGCGCCCACCGCGGCGACCGTCCGGTCACCGCGGTGATCTACACGCACTCGCACATCGACCACTTCGGCGGTGTCCGCGGTGTCACCACCGCAGCCGAGGTCGCGTCGGGGCGCTGCCCGGTCCTCGCCCCGGTCGGGTTCACCGAGCATGCCGTGGCGGAGAACGTCTACGCCGGCACGGCGATGGCCCGACGGGCGGCGTACATGTACGGCGCGGCGCTGCCCCGGGGGCCGCGAGGTGGCATCGGGGCGGGTCTCGGGCAGACGACCTCGACCGGTACCCCGACGCTGATCCTCCCGACCCGGCTCGTGACCCGGACCGGCCAGGTCGAGACGGTCGACGGGCTGCGGATCGAGTTTCAGCTGACCCCGGGCACCGAGGCGCCGGCGGAGATGAACTTCCACCTCCCGGACCTACGCGCCCTGTGCATGGCCGAGAACGCCACCCACACGCTGCACAACCTGCTGACCCTGCGGGGCGCCCTGGTTCGCGACCCGCACGTGTGGGCGTACTACCTGACCGAGGCGATCGTCCGGTACGCGGGGCGGTCCGATGTGCTGTTCGCCTCGCATCACTGGCCGACCTGGGGGACCGAGCGGCTCACCGAGTTCCTGTCGTTGCAGCGCGACCTCTACGGGTTTCTGCACGACCAGACCCTGCGGCGGATCAACCAGGGGCACACCGGAATCGAGATCGCCGAGCAGATCGAACTTCCACCGGCACTGCGGGCGGCGGTCCACGCGTTCGGCTACTACGGGTCGGTCAGCCACAACGTCAAGGCCATCTACCAGCGCTACATGGGGTGGTTCGACGGCAACCCGGCGCACCTGTGGGAGCATCCGCCCGTCGAGTCGGCCCGGCGGCACGTCGAGTTCATGGGCGGTTCCGCGGAGGTGCTGCGGAAAGCACGAATCTCGTTCGCGGAAGGCGACTTCCGTTGGGTGGCGCAGGTCGTGAACTACGTGGTGTTCGCCGAACCGGACAACGCCGAGGCCCGCGCCCTGCAGGCCGACACCCTCGAGCAACTCGGCTACGGCGCGGAGAACGGCACCTGGCGCAACTTCTACCTGACCGGTGCCCACGAGCTGCGGCACGGGTCCGTCGGCACCCCGACCACCGCGTCGGCGGCCGACATCGCGGCCGCGCTGACGGTGCGGCAGGTGTTCGACGCGGTCGCGCTGAGGATCGACGGGCCGCGAGCGTGGGACGCGCACCTGATCGTCGACTGGAACGTCACCGACGAGTCGGTGGTGCACCGCACCGAACTGCGCAACGGCCTGCTGGTGCACCACGACCTGGACCCGGAGTTCGGTGTTCAGGTGGCGCCCGACGCGCTGTTCACCCTGACCCGCCCGATCATGATCGGGGTGCTGCTCGGGTCGGTCGACCTGCCCACGGCGATCGCGGACGGGCGGGTCGGAGTCGAGGGTGAGGTCGCCAGGCTGGTGGAGCTCGCCGGCTACCTCGACGCCCCCGACCCCGACTTCCCGATCGTCACGCCGTAGGTCGCGGAGCGCCTAGTGGGCGCGGTTGACGGCGGAGACGACCGCGCGCAGCGAGGCGGTCGTGATGGAGGTGGCGATGCCGACACCCCACACGGTCCGGCTGGTGCCGTCGGGGCGGGTCACCGCGCACTCGACGTACGCGGCGGCCTGCGCGTCGTCACCGGCGGACATCGCGTGCTCGCTGTAGTCCAGCACCCGCACGTCGTACCCGATCGTGCCCAGCGCGTCGACGAACGCGGCCAGCGGTCCGTTGCCGGATCCGGTGATCTCCTGCTCCTTGCCGTCCACCTTCACGACGACGTTGATCGCGTCGGTGCCGCCGTCCTCCTCGGACGCGGTCACCTTCTGCCGCATCCGCTCCAGCGGCCGGATCGGGCCCAGGTACTCCTCGTTGAAGACGTCCCACATCTCCTTCGGGGAGACCTCGCCGCCCTCACCGTCGGTGATCTTCTGCACGATCTGCGAGAACTCGATCTGCAGGCGGCGCGGCAGCACCAGCCCGTGGTCGGCCTTCATGATGTACGCGACGCCGCCCTTGCCGGACTGCGAGTTGACCCGGATGACGGCCTCGTAGGTGCGGCCCACGTCCTTCGGGTCGATCGGCAGGTACGGGACCTGCCAGACGATGTCGTCGACGTCGGCGTCCTGCGCGTCCGCCGTGAACTTCATGTCGTCGAGGCCCTTGTTGATCGCGTCCTGGTGGCTGCCGGAGAACGCGGTGTACACCAGATCGCCGCCGTACGGGTGACGCTCGTGGACGGGCAGCTGGTTGCAGTACTCGACGGTGCGGCGGACCTCGTCGATGTTCGAGAAGTCGATCTGCGGGTCGATGCCGCGCGTGAACATGTTCAGGCCCAGCGTGATCAGGCAGACGTTGCCGGTGCGCTCACCGTTGCCGAACAGGCAGCCCTCGATGCGATCCGCGCCCGCCTGGTAGCCCAGCTCGGCGGCGGCGACGCCGGTGCCGCGGTCGTTGTGCGGGTGCAGCGACAGGATCACCGAGTCACGACGGGCCAGGTTGCGGTGCATCCACTCGATCGAGTCGGCGTACACGTTCGGGGTCGCCATCTCGACGGTCGCCGGCAGGTTCAGGATCACCGGGTTCTCCGGGGTCGCGCCGAGCACCTCGGTGACCGCGTCGCACACCTCCTTGGCGTAGGTCAGCTCGGTGCCGGTGTAGGACTCGGGCGAGTACTCCCAGCGCCAGTTGGTGTCCGGGTACTTCTTCGCTTCCTCGAGCACCAGCTCGGCGGCGTCGGTGGCGATCTTCTTGATCGCGTCCCGGTCGGCGCGGAACACGACCCGCCGCTGCAGGATCGACGTCGAGTTGTAGAAGTGGACGATCACGTTCTTCGCGCCGTGGCAGGCCTCGAAGGTGCGGGTGATCAGTTCGGGCCGCGACTGCGTCAGCACCTGGATCGTGACGTCGTCGGGAATCGCGCCGTCCTCGATGATCTCGCGGACGAAGTCGAAGTCGGTCTGGCTCGCCGACGGGAAGCCGACCTCGATCTCCTTGTAGCCCATGCGGACGAGCAGCTCGAACATCCGGCGCTTGCGGGCGGGGCTCATCGGGTCGATCAGGGCCTGATTGCCGTCCCGCAGGTCGACGGCGCACCACTGCGGGGCGCGGTCGATGACCTTGTCCGGCCAGCTGCGTTCGGGCAGCGTGACCGGCTCGACCTCTTCGGCGAACGAGCGGTACCGGTAGGTCGGCATCGAGGAGTTCTTCTGGGTGTTCCACGCGGGCTGGTCGGCGGGCGCGGGCTTGGACGGCGGCGTGATGGTGCGCGATCCGGAAGTGAAGGCGTCGGCGGGTGACATTGACGAATCTCCGAAATCAGAGGGGGACCAGCGGTCCCAAAGGTGGTCGACCGGCGCGACTGAACCCCGCGACGGGAGGCCAGTCTGGATCAGACCCCGCCGCGGCGGTGAAGAAGGAGCGCCCTCTGCATGTAGCGCAGTCTACCTGCTCCCTACCACACCGAGGAGTTCACCCACCGCGAACGATGCCCCGACCGCCCGGGCCGGGAACGCTGGGCGGATGGTGTCGACATGGTCAGCGGCGCGTGCCTGGCTGACGGAGCACGTGCCCGCGCGGGCGGACCTGAAGGCCGATCTGGTGGCCGGCCTGCCCGGCGCGATCGGCAGCGTTCCCGACGGCATGGCCGCCGGGGTGCTCGCCGGCGTCAGCCCGGTGCACGGGCTGTACGCGAGCTTCGCGGGCCCGACGTTCGGTGGTCTGCAGACCAGCACGAAGCTGATGGTCGTCACGACCACCGGCGCGTCCGCGCTGGCCGCCGGCTCGGCGCTGGCCGGGGTCCCGGAGTCCGACCGGGCCGACGCGGTGATCCTGCTCACCCTGCTGGCCGGGGCCGTGATGATCGCCGCGGCCCTGCTGCGTCTCGGGCGCTACACCCGGTTCGTGTCGCACTCGGTGATGACCGGGTTCCTCACCGGGGTCGCCGTCAACATCGTGCTCGGACAGCTCGCGGATTTCACCGGCGCCGAGGTGTCCGGCTCCGTCGCCGCGGTCAAGGCGTTCGACCTGGTCACCCACCCGAGCCGGATCGATCTGCCGTCGCTGCTGACCGGGGCCCTCGCGCTCGCGCTGCTCGTGCTGCTCGCGCGCACCCGGCTGGCACTGTTCAGTGCGCTGATCGCACTCGCGGTGCCGTGCCTGATCGTGATCGTGTTCGGCCTGGACTCCGTGCAGCGGGTCGCCGACGTGGGAACCATCCCCTCGGGAATCCCGATGCCGCGGATCCCCGATTTCGGCCTGCTGTCGCCGTCGCTGATCGGCGGTGCCCTGGCGGTCGCGGCGATCGTGCTGGTGCAGGGCGCGGGTGTCGCGGAGGCCGCGCCGAACCGTGACGGGTCGCGGTCCCGGCCGAACCGGGACTTCACGGCGCAGGGTGTGGGCAACATCGGGTCGGCGTTGTTCGCCGGGATGCCCGTCGGCGGCTCGGTGGGGCAGACCGCGCTCAACGACACGGCCGGCGCGCGGACCCGCTGGGGCGCGGTGTTCTCGGGTGTCTGGATGCTGGTGATCCTGGCGGCCTTCTCCGGACTGGTCGGCACGGTGCCGATGCCGACGCTCGCCGCGGTGCTGATCTTCGCCGCGGTCGGCTCGATCCGGCCGGCCCAGATCGTCACGATCCTGCACACCGGGTGGGCGTCGATCGTGGCATTCACCGTCACACTCGGCGCGACGCTGTCGCTGTCGGTGACCGCTGCGGTCGGCATCGGGGTCGTGCTGTCGATCCTGCTGCAGCTCAACCAGGAACAGGTCGACCTGCGGGTGGTCCGCCTCGTGCCGGTGGGACGGGACCAGTTCGAGGAGGCGGCGGCACCGAAGACCCTCCACGACCGGGAGGTCGTGATCCTCGACGTGTACGGCAGCCTGTTCTACGCCGGGGCCCGGACGCTGCAGGTCCGCCTGCCGGACCCGGCCGACGCCGGGTCTCCCGAGGTCGTGTTGCGGCTGCGGGGACGCACCACGCTGGGCGCGACCTTCTTCAAGGTGATCGTCGACTACGCGGAGCGGCTCGACCGGCAGGGCGGGCGGCTGTACCTGAGCGGGCTGACCCCCGAGGCGCAGCGCTACTGGGACGAGGAGCGCCTGCACAGTCAGGGGATCCGGCTCGAGACCTTCGGGGCGACCCCCAGGATCGGCGAGGCGACCCGTCTCGCGTACGAGGAGGCGGAACGCCGACTGGTCCGGGTGACCAGAAGGGGGACGGCCTGAGCGCCTTCTTGGACGCTTGTTTCACCAAACGTCCGCACGGGCCGTGATCATTTCGTTAGGGTGTGGCCGATCAGGGTGGATTCGGCCCCCAGACGGGGGTTTCTGCGGAAGCGAGTAGAGATGGCGGCAAGGCTCAAAGGACGTGACCGTGTGATGGCCCGGCTCGGTGCCGTGGCCGCCGGAGCGGGCCTGGCGATCACCGCGTTGGGCCTTGCGGCGCCTGCCGCGCACGCCGACACGAAGATCGGTACCTGCACGATCGTCTCCAACCCCACCGAATCCGTGTTCACCGACTGCGCGGACGCCAACCTCGTCGGGGCCAACCTGTCCGGAGTCGACCTCTCGCACGCGAACCTGTCCGGCGCCAACCTGCTCGGTGCGAGCCTCGACGACACGAAGCTCGTCGGGGCCAACCTGTCCGACGCGAACCTCTACCTCGCGTACGCGACGGGCGCGAACCTCACCGGCGCCGACCTCACCGGGGCGAACCTGGGGAGCGCGAACCTGTCCGGCGGCAAGCTCACCAACGCCAACCTCACCCGGGCGAAGCTCAACGGCACCAAGCTGATCGGTACCGACCTCACCGGCGCGGTCTCGGCGAACCTCGCCGGCGCGATCACCACCGAAGCGGACCCGGACGCCAAGGAGTCCGGCGGCAGCAGCTCCCTGCCCGAGCGGGCACCGGACGCGCCGCTGTTCGGCTCCGTGATGACCGGTTCGACCAACGTCAGCGGTATCGGTGGCAACAACAGCCCCGGCAAGGTCGAGGTGCCGTTGATCGGGTCCGCGGTCACCGGTTCGACCAACATCAGCGGCGTCGGATAGCGGTGGTCGGTGGGTGAGCCCCCAGGCGGGCGCTCACCCACGGACCGCGGGGGCCCGGATCCGGGGAGGGCCGTTCCGGGCTTCGGACTGGACGCCGGGAAGGACCCCGACCGGGTGACCCCACGGCCACGCCGTGTGAGCCGACTGTGTCAGTCGGGGAGCCGGCGCATCTCGATGACCGTCAAGCCGAGCGCATCGAACCGTGCGAGCATCGCGCGGAGGGCGGAGTCGTCGTTGACCGGTCCGTACAGCCTCGTGAAGTCGCCCGAGCTGTGGGACGGGCTGAGCTCGGGAAATGCCGAAAGCGTTCGCTCCGACAGCTCGCCACGCAGCAGGAATTCGTAACGAACCCGGGCCGGCCGAGGCTGCGTCACCGGCGACCTCCTTCGCTGCACGTGTGCCGTCGGGCTGGAATTTGCCCTGAATGCAACTCTTGTGCAGCGGAGGTGATTGCGCCTCACCCGCGGGTGATGAGAATACGCCGGGAGGCGCCCGATTCGATGCCGCGAGTCAGTGCGCGTCGAACCGTTTCAGTGCGAGCGCCGCGTGGGTGGCGCCGGCACCGGCGCGCAGGGCCGCCGCGATCAGGGCGGCCTCGGACACCTCGGCGCGGGTCGCGCCCGCCTTCTTCGCCGCGGCCGCGTGCACGTCGAGGCAGTACGCGCACTGGGTCACGTCGGCACAGGCCAGGGCGATCAGTTCGCGGTACTTGCGGGGGATCGCGCCGTCCTCCCGGGCGACGACGCCGTCGAATCGCAGCCAGGCCGCGTATTCGGCCGGAGCCTCCTTCTTCAGCTCGGCCAGGTGTTCGAGGTCGTCGGTGTCGTGGATGTGGGCCATGATCCCTCCCGCGGTTGGCGGACGTATGGTGTCCGCGACACTACGACCCCGGGTCGGGACGCGCACCGCCTTCGGGGTCTCCCCGTCCGTCGGCGAGCGGGGTCCCACCGGGCGCGGAGGTCAGATCAGTCCAAGGCCGCGGGCCGCGTTGATGGCCTCCCGCCGCGACCGCACATCGAGCTTCCGGTAGATGCCACGCAGGTGGGTCTTGACGGTGTTCACCGACACGAACAGGTCGGCCGCGATCTGCTCGGCGGTGCGCCAGGACGGGAGCTCGAGCAGCAGTTCCATCTCCCTCGACGTCAGCGGGTTGGCGATCCGGCCGGGGCCGGCCGGGAGGAGGGAGAGGACGTGTTCGGCGAACGGGTCGTGGACGCCGAATCGTCCGCGATTCTGGTTCAGCAGCTCCCGGACCGGTGCGCCGGCATCCGCGAACGGACGGACGATGCGTTGCGGTTCGGCGAGTGTCAGGGCCGCGAACAGGGCGTCGCGCACCGCGATCGGATCGTTCTTCTCGTGTGCGATCTGCGCGGCCGTCAGCCAGGCCAGGATCTCGGTGGTCACCGCGGTGCACCCGCGGTCGCCGGCCAGGACCAGGGCGAGGTGTGCGCGGGCCGCGTCCGGACGTCGCTGGTGCAGCGCGGCGACGGCGGCGAGGACAGCCGGCTCACCCGAATCCGCACCGAGGGTCCGGGCGACGTGATCCGTCAGCTCGGCCGCCCCCGTCGCATGCCCGGCCCCGAGCAGCGCGTTGTGGATGGCCGGGGCCAGCAGTGCGGTCAGGATGGGCGGCATCGGGCGACGGTGCGCGGCGAGGAGGTGCTCGCGGCTGGCGCTCGCCGTCGACTGCGGGGCATCCGACGTGTCGAGCGCCAGTACCCCCGCGGCGCACGCCGTCGCCTCGGCGACCGCGGGGATGCCGCGGTCCGCCAGTACCTGCAGGGTGCGCTCGTCGAGGGCGGCCCGACGGTCCATCCTCAGGTGGTCGCCCCACGCGATGACGACCAGTGCGAGGTGGAAGTACCAGCTGTCGGTCAGGCCGTGCCGACGTGCGACGGCGGCGGCCTCGTCCGCGCGCGCGGTCATCTCGGTGAGGTCGCATCGCCAGCAGCCGATCGTCGCCAGCGAGGTCAGTGCCTGCAGTTCGATGGACGGCAACCCGGCCGACCGGGCGATGGCCAGACCGTCGTCGAGGTGGTGCACGGCCTGGTCGAAGCGGCCCAGGTACATCTCGGCGATTCCCAGCCGGGTCAGCGCGAAGGCGTCGACGTCGTGTTCGCCGGAGTTGCCGAGCGGATCGGTGCCGATCGCCGTGAGAGCGTGTTCGATGTGGCCTCCCCGGACGGCGAGTTCGAGCCGGAGAGCGTGTTCGAGGGGAACCGCCCAGGTGGGTCGCATCGACCGCGCGGTGTCGTCCGCGACCGCCCCCCGCACTCCGAGGATCGAGGCGGCTGCGGCCTCGTTCCCGCGATCCAACTCCGCGGCGGCCCGCACGAGCCGGGACACCGGGTGGGTGCGGACCCGGGTCGGGGCCTGGGTGAGGACGTCGATCACGGTGTCGGCGTGGCCGCGGAGCACCGCGCCGAACCCGAGTCCGCAGAGCAGGTTCTGCAGGCTGTCGTCGTCCCCTGCGTGGAGGCTGTGGCGCAGCGCGCGCACGTCGGCGCCGGATTCGGCGAACCATCGGGAGGCGACGCGTTCGAGGTCGGCGACCGCTTGGCGGCCCCGGTGTCCGGCCTCGGCTCGCAGATACTCCCGCAGCAGAGGGTGGTACCGATACCAGCCGGGTGCGCCGGGGACGGGTTCGAACAGCAGGTTCTCGCGCTCGAGCATGTCGATGAACCGGTGTGTGTCCGGGCTGCCGGTGAGCGTTTCCGCGAGTTCGGCGTTGAACGCGTCGGGCACCGACGTCTCGACCAGGAAATCGCGGGCGGCGGAGTCGAGGTGGTCGAGCACCTCGCCGACGAGATAGTCGGCCACGACCCGGCTGTCGCCGCTGAAGTCGGTGATCATCCCGTGCGGGTCGTGGTGGTGCGCGAGCGTGATCGCGGCCAGCCGCAGTCCCGCCGCCCAGCCCTGCGTGCGGTTCTGGATCGTCGCCAGGTCCGCGGGGTCGAGCGCCACGTCGTGTTCGGCCAGCAGCGTCGCCGCCTCGTCGTCGGTGAACGCGAGCTCGTGGGCGGGGAAGTCCCGTACCCGGCCGTCCAGGCGCATCCGGTGCAACGCCAGCGGCGGCTCGAAGCGGCCGGACAGGACGGTGCGCAGGGTGGTCGGTGCCCACTGCAGGAACGAACCGAGCGTCTCGAGCGTCTCGCGGTCGTGCAGCAGGTGGACGTCGTCGAGCACCATCAGGATCGGCCTGTGCAGGGCGCCGAGGGCTTCGGCGATCGCGGTCGGGAAGTCGTTGGAGTCGGGTGCCGGGACGTCGCGCAGGGCGTCGACCACGGCCGGATCACCGGTGGCGCGCAGCGCGGCCAGCGAGGAGGCCGCGAAGGCGGCCCGGCTGTTGTCGTCCTCCGTGACGGTCAGCCACGCGATCGTCGGTGTGTTCGCGGTGGTGGCGGACCGGGCGGCCCAGTCGGACAGCAGCACCGTCTTGCCGGACCCGACCGGTGCGCTCAGCATCGCGACGGTTACCGCGGTGGGGTCCGGCAGCAGCATGGCTTCGGACAGGGCATCGAGCAAACGCTGGCGTCGGATCGCAGGGCGTCCGTACGTGGGGGTGTGGATGCGGTGTGCGCTCCACATCGGCACAGCCATGCTCTTGTCTCCTCCCGTGGACAAACAGCGCGGTCTGTCGTCGGGGGCCGGCCCCGGCGAGCCCGAAGCGTATAGCGATTGGTCCGGTTTTTCCTGCCGGGACACGGCCGATGATGCGGCTGGTGCGCAGCTTCTCGAAAATGAAATCGCTACGTAACGTAATTGTGATATCCGCGTCGGTGGCAGGACACCCGCGGTTCACCGTCCTTCGCGGTGTCGGAATCGGTGTCGGCTGCGCAGCTATGGCAACAATGTGGCTATCGACCGTCCGGCGGTCTAGGTGGGCTTCGGGGACGGGCGCACCGCGTGCAGGCTCGCGATCGAGACCCGGTTGAACGCGTTGATCGTGATCGCCGCCCATGTGACGATCGACACCTGGTCGTCGGTCAGGTGGGCTCGGACTGTGGCGTACGTGCGGTCGTCGAGATGGTCGCCGGTCGTGTGTGTCATCGCCTCGGCGATCTCGAGGGCCGCACGCTCGGTGTCGCTGTAGAGGGTGACCTCCCGCCACGCCGGCAGCACCGTGATCCGCCGGATCGACTCGCCGCCCGTCAGCGCGCGCCGGGTGTGCAGGTCGAGGCAGAACGCGCACCGGTTGAGCTGCGAGACCCTGATGTTGACGAGTTCGATCAGCGTGCGGTCCAGTCCGGCGTCCCTGGCGCGATGCCCGACCTCGACCGCGACCGCGGTCATCGCGTCGTAGATCGACGGCGACTGCTTGTCGATCGGTATCCGCCGGTGGGCGGTCACGACGATTGCACCGCGGCGATTGCATCAGGGGTGACCGGGTCGAGGTTGTCGTCGAAATCATGATGACGCCGAACGTATTTCGCGACGTACGGGCAGATCGGCACGATGCGCTTGCCCCGGGCTACGGTGTCGGTGAGCGCGTCGTGCACGAGGATGGACGCCAGGCCCTGGCCCTCGTATCGCTCGCCGACCTCGGTGTGGAAGAAGATGCGCTGCTCGCCGTGGTCGAGGTATTGGGTCAGGCCGGCCACGGCTCCGTCCACGACGATCTCGTAGCGGTCACCGGCGTCTCGGACGGTGGGAGTCGACTCCGTCGACTGCTTCTCGTCGCTCATGGAACCACTATGCCGCACCGCCGGATCCGGTGCCCGCTGATCGGGCACCCCGCTCGAGGCGCGGGATAGGCTCGAGTCCCTCGGCAGGACCCGTGACCGACAGGATGTCAGGACCATGAGCAACCTCGATCCCGAACCCGGCGAAATTGTGTGTGCGAGCACCGAATGTCACTCCCCGGAGTTGCTGGACTTCCGGGAGGTGCCGCTGGGCGGGCCGCGTGCGATGACGGTCCGGCGTTCGCTCCCGCAGCGGGAGAGGTCGCTGATCGGGGCGTGGTGCTTCCTCGACCACTACGGTCCCGACGACGTCGCCGACAGCGGCGGCATGAAGGTCGCGGGGCATCCGCACACCGGATTGCAGACGGTGTCCTGGTTGTTCCGCGGCGAGATCGAGCACCACGACACCACCGGCGCGCACGCGATGGTCCGGCCGCGCGAGATCAACCTGATGACGGCGGGGTCCGGGATCGCGCACTCGGAGTTCTCCACGCCCGGCACCACCGTTCTGCACGGGGTCCAGCTGTGGGTGGCGCTGCCGAACGAGCACCGTTTCACCGCGCCGGCCTTCGAGCACTACGAGCCGCCGCTGCTCGATGTCGAGGGTGCGCAGGTGCTGGTGTTTCTCGGCAGCCTGTTCGGGCAGACGTCGCCGGTGCGGACCTTCACGCCGCTGCTCGGCGCCGAGCTGACGCTGCGCGCGGGTCAGCGGCTGGCGGTGGACCTGGATCCGACGTTCGAGCACGGCGTCATGGTCGACACCGGTGCGGTGACGGTCGCCGGGATGGACGCGAAGGTCGGGCAGCTGGTGTTCCTACCCGCCGGACCGTCGCGTGTCGAGTTGGTGGCGTCGGCGGACGGTCCGGTGCGGATCCTGCTCCTCGGTGGTCCGCCGTTCGGTGAGCAGATCGTCATGTGGTGGAACTTCATCGGCCGCAGCCACGAGGAGGTCGCAGGCTACCGGCAGGACTGGCAGCGGGAGCGCGAAGACCGGAGCGACCCGGCGTCGGGGCGGTTCGGGCCGTTCCCGGCGCAGTGGCGCGAGACGATCCCCGCACCGATCCTGCCGAACGCGCGGCTCAGGCCGCGGGGCTGAGCCGGCCCGGACGCGCGGGACAGGTCCGGGAATAGCGGCGCCTGCGCTACGGTTAACCGATTGAATCTTCAATTACCTACCGTAGGGCGAGGAGACGACATGCAGTTCGGAATCTTCACGGTCGGCGACGTCACCACCGACCCGACCGCCGGGCGCACCCCGACGGAGGGGGAGCGGATCAAGGCGATGGTCGCCATCGCGCAGAAGGCCGAGGAGGTGGGCCTCGACGTGTTCGCGACCGGCGAGCACCACAACCCGCCGTTCGTGCCGTCCTCGCCGACGACGATGCTCGGCTACATCGCCGCGCGCACCGAGAAGATCGTGCTGTCCACCTCGACCACGTTGATCACCACCAACGACCCGGTGAAGATCGCCGAGGACTTCGCGATGCTGCAGCACCTCGCCGACGGCCGCGTCGACCTGATGCTCGGCCGCGGCAACACCGGGCCGGTGTACCCGTGGTTCGGGCAGGACATCCGCCAGGGCATCCCGCTCGCCATCGAGAACTACGCGCTGCTGCACACGCTCTGGCGGGAGGACGTCGTGGACTGGCAGGGCAAGTTCCGCACCCCGCTGCAGGGCTTCACGTCCACGCCGCGCCCGCTCGACGACACGCCGCCGTTCGTCTGGCACGGTTCGATCCGCAGTCCCGAGATCGCGGAGCAGGCCGCGTACTACGGCGACGGCTTCTTCGCGAACCACATCTTCTGGCCCACCGACCACTTCCGGCGGCTGATCGATCTGTACCGCCGTCGCTACGAGCACTACGGTCACGGCTCCGCGGACCAGGCGATCGTCGGGCTCGGTGGTCAGGTGTTCATGCGCAAGAACTCCCAGGACGCGGTGCGCGAGTTCCGTCCCTACTTCGACAACGCACCGGTGTACGGGCACGGACCGTCGCTCGAGGAGTTCACCGAACAGACCCCGCTGACCGTCGGCAGCCCGCAGGAGGTCATCGACAAGACGCTCACGTTCCGGGAGTCGTTCGGCGACTACCAGCGTCAGTTGTTCCTGATGGACCACGCCGGGCTCCCGCTGAAGACCGTGCTCGAGCAGCTGGACCTGCTGGGTGAGGAGGTCGTACCGGTGCTGCGGCGCGAACTCGACGCGAGACGTCCCGCGCACGTGCCCGACGCCCCGACGCACGACTCGCTGGTCGCCGCTCGCTCCGCCGCGGCGGTGACGCGATGACCGCCCGCACGATCGCCGTGGTCTCCGCGGGCCTCGGAAATCCCTCGTCCACGCGCCTGCTCGCCGACCGGCTCGGCGCCGCGACGGCCCGGGACCTGGGTCGCGGCGCCGAGGTCCGGGTGGTGGACCTCCGGGATCACGCCCACGACCTGGTGAACAACCTCCTGACCGGTTTTCCCTCGCCGGCGCTGCGGGAGGCGATCGAAACGGTCACCGGCGCGGACGCGCTGATCGTCGTCACCCCGATCTTCAACGCCTCCTACAGCGGACTGTTCAAGACGTTCTTCGACGTCCTCGAACCGGGGTCGGTGGACGGGATGCCGACGCTGATCGCCGCGACCGGCGGCTCCGCGCGGCACTCGCTCGCGCTCGAGCACGCGGTGCGGCCGCTGCTGGCGTACCTGCGGGCGGCGGTGGTCCCGACCGCGGTGTTCGCCGCGTCCGACGACTGGGCCGGCGACGCGGACGCCGACCGGACCCTGGCCGATCGCATCGACCGTGCGGCCGGGGAACTCGCCGCCGTGGTGGCGGGTCGGCCACGAGCCCGGGCGGCGGACCCGTACGACGAGCCGGTTCCGTTCGCCGAGCTGCTCGCCCGGGGCTGACGTTGCCGGTGCCGCGACGACGAAACCTCCCACTGAGGGGGACGGATTCGGGCCTCCGGCTTGCGGAGTCGCTTCCATGTACCTCGTGATCAAGCAGGGGAACGGCCGCGGTGGCACCGTCGTCGGCCCGGCGGTCGCCGCGCCCGACCTTCGCCGCGCCGCCGCGCGCGGGTCCCGCCCGTCGGTGGCGCGGGCGGGACTCCTGCGCGGTGACGGCGTGGTCGCACAGTTCGGCCGGTTCGTCCTGGTGGGCGGGTCGAGCAACGTCGTGTACGCGCTGGTGTTCCTCGTGCTCCACTCCACCGGGATCTTCGCGGCCAACGTCGGGGGAGTGCTCGCCAGCACGGTCCTGGCCAACGAACTCCACCGCCGGATCACCTTCCACGCGTCCGCGCGGGTGCACTGGTTCCCCGCGCAGTGGGAGGCCGGAGGCGTCGCGATCATCGGATTGCTGCTCAGCACGGTCTCGCTGGCCGTGCTCGAGGCCTGGTTCCCGGCGGCAGGCGGGGTCGTGCAGGCGGTCCTCGTCGTCGCGGTCAGCGCGGTCGTCGGACTGCTCCGGTTCCTCGCCCTGCGCGGTTGGGTCTTCTCGTGAACGAGGACGGCCCGCCCACCGCTCGGTGGGCGGGCCGTCGTTCGTGCGAGGTCAGTCGCGGGCCATCGCAGCTTCCATGTGCTTCTCGACGTCGATGTACGCGTCGTCGGCGATGTCGAAGACGACCTTCTTGATCTCGCCGTCCCGGAACTCGAAGCGCGGCTCGGGGTAGGCGCTGGACACCGGGTCGGCGCTGTCGTAGCCGATGCACAGCCCCTCTCCGCACAGCGAGAAGTGGCCGAGCACGGTGCGGATCTTCTGCTCGCCGACCTGCTCGTCGTCGATGAACAGCCTCAGCGGTCCGACGCCTTCGCGGTACGGGCCCATCCCCTCCTTCGTGAACTCGACGCCGATGATGTGCCTGCCCGACGCCGGGACCGGGGCGGAAATGCGGTCCTCCGGCGGAATGCCGAGGAAGTTGTACGCGTAGGTGACGACACCGCCGGAGATGAACAGCGAGTGCCCGCCGAAGCGCGAGCCGTGCGCGAAGATCACGCCCTGCGAGTCCGGCGTGAGGTCGACCTCTGCGAGGATCTTGTACGACACGCCGTGCACGTTCGCCGCGGACCGCTCGGGCACCTCGGACGTACCGGGGTAGTAGACGTACTGCCCGCTCGGTGGCACCGGCTGGTGGAACTCCATCGACACGAACGTCTCGAAGTCCTTCGGGTTGCCGATGATCTGCAGGTCGTTCAGCGGCAGGACGTTGTTGGCCTTGGCCTCCTCCATCCACAGGGCCTTGAGTTCTTCGAGCTTGTCGGGGTGCTGTGCCGCCAGATCGTGTGCCTCGGCGCGGTCGACGTCGGCGTGGTACAGCTCCCACTCGTCCTTGTCGAAGTTGCCCATACCCGAGACCGGGCCGTGCACCGAGACGGCCTTCCAGCCCTTGTGCCAGAGGCCGCGCTGGCCGAACATCTCGTAGTACTGGGTCTCCTTCGCCGTGGGCCCGTCGGCGGGCGCGTCGAAGGAGTACGTCATCGAGACGCCCGACAGCGGCGTCTGTTCGACGCCGTTGTAGGTGTCGGGCAATTGGACGCCGCACGCCTCGAGGATGGTCGGCACGATGTCGGTCGAGTGGTGGTACTGGTGGCGCACCTCGCCGCGCGCCTTCATCCCGGCCGGCCAGTGGATCACCAGCGGATCGCAGACGCCGCCCTGATAGGTGTAGCGCTTGAACATCTTGTACGGCGTGGAGAACGCCGCCGCCCAGCCGGTCGGGTAGTGGTTGTAGGTGTCGGGGCTGCCGAGCTTGTCGACCATCGTGAGGTTCTGCGCCTCGTCGTCGGGGTAACCGCCGAAGATCTTGCCCTCGTTCACCGAGCCGTTCGGGCTGCCCTCGCCGGAGGCGCCGTTGTCGGCGCAGTAGATGATCAGCGTGTTGTCGAGCTGGCCCGACTCCTCGAGGTAGTCGACGATCCGGCCGACCTGGGCGTCGGTGTACTCCGAGAAGCCGGCGAACACCTCGGCCATCCGGCTGAACATCCGCTTCTCTTCGTCGTTCAGCTCGTCCCACGGCCGCACCTCGTCCGTGGGCGAGAAGGTGCCGTCGGGCATCGGGTTCAGCGGCGTCAGATCGGTGTCCGCGGGCAGGATCCCGCGCTCGATCATCCGGGCCAGGACCCATTCGCGGTACGCCTCGTAGCCGTCGTCGAACATGCCCTTGTACTTGTCGATGTACTGCTGCGGGGCGTGGTGCGGGGCGTGGTTCGCGCCCGGACAGAACCACAGGTACCAGGGCTTCTCCGGCTCCGTCTGCTTGACGTCGCGGATCATCTTCAGCGCCTGGTCGGCGAGGTCCTTGGACAGGTGGTAGCCCTCCTCGGGTGAGTAGGGCTGATCGATGTAGCGGTTGTCCTCGGCGAGGGAGGGATACCAGTTGTTCGTCTCGCCGCCGATGAAGCCGTAGAAGCGGTCGTAGCCCTGCGCGAGTGGCCAGTTCTTCTTCGACGCGCCGGCGGTCCACTCGTCGATCGGGACGTTGTGGTTCTTGCCCACCCAGAACGTCGACCAGCCGGCGTCCCGCAGCAGGTGGGCCATCGTGACGTTGGACGGCGGGATGTGGGAGTTGTAGCCGGGGAACCCGGTCGACGACTCCGAGATCGACGCGAAACCGTTGAGGTGGTGGTTGCGTCCGGTCAGGAACGTCGAGCGGGTCGGCGAGCACAGGGCGGTCGTGTGCCACTGCGTGTACGTCAGGCCGCCTGCCGCGAGGCGGTCCATCGTCGGCATGTTGATCCGCCCGCCGTACGGGGACCACGCGGCCATGCCGGTGTCGTCGTAGAGCACGACGAGCACGTTCGGTGCGCCCTGCGGTGCCTTGTCGGAAAGGAAGGCGTCCCAGTCGGACGTCGAGTCCCTGACGTCGAGGTTGACGACGCCTTTGAATTCCTTGGCCACGGTCACTCCTTGCCACGAAGAGGTCAGGTCACCCCATCGTGGAACGGGAGGTCGGCGCCCACCTCACCCGTGCGAGGTGAAGCCCCGACGACCGTGTTCGGCGACGATCGGACGCGGTGATCTCTCGCGAAGACGGGGTGATGTGAATGGATCGCGGTGCCACCCGGGCGACGGTGCGCAGGAACTGGTGGTTGTTCGCCTCATTGCAGGGGTACGACCGGAGCTGGCTGCGGCCGGACGTCATCGCCGGCCTGACCGTGTGGGCGGTGCTGGTGCCCGAGTCGCTGGCCTACGCCACGATCGCGGGCGTCGCCCCGGTCGTCGGTCTCTACGCCGCGGTCCCGGCCCTCGTGCTGTACGCGGCGGCGGGCAGCTCCCGGCACCTGGTCGTCGGTCCGATGTCGGCGACGGCCGCGCTGTCGGCCGCGATCATCGCACCGGTCGCCGGAGCCGACGGCGGGCACTACCTGACGCTGACCGCGGTCCTCGCGATCATGACCGGTGTCGCCGGACTGCTGGCGGGCCTGTGCCGACTGGGATTCGCCGCGGCGTTCATCTCCGAGCCCGTGCTCAAGGGCTTCATCGTCGGTCTCGCGCTGACCATCGTCGTCGGGCAGGTGCCCAAGCTGTTCGGTGTCCCGAAGGCCGACGGCGACTTCTTCGAGCAGGCGTGGGGGGTGATCCGCCACCTCGGCGACATCCAGTGGACGACCTTCGCGGTCGGCGCCGCCAGTCTGGTGTCGGTGCTGCTCCTGAAGCGGTGGCTACCGCTGGTCCCCGGGTCCCTGGTGGTCGTGCTGCTCAGCATCGTCGCGGTGAGCGTGTTCTCGCTCGACGAGCACGGCGTGGACATCGTCGGGCACATCGACGCCGGGTTGCCGTCGATCGGGTTGCCGCAAGGTCGCACCTGGCGCGACTACTACGACCTGGCCGGGCCCGCGTTCGGTGTGCTGCTGATCGGATTCGCGGAGGGGCTCGGGGCGGCGAAAACCTATGCCGCCAAGGCCGGATACGAGGTCGACGCCAACCGGGAACTGCTCGGCCTCGGCGCCGCGAACCTCGGCGCCGGGCTGAGCTCGGGCATGGTCGTCAACGGCAGCCTGTCCAAGACCGCCGTCAACGGCACCGCAGGAGCGAAGTCCCAGCTGAGCGGCCTCGTCGTGGCTGTGCTGACGATCGTCACGCTGCTGTTCCTGACCGGCCTGTTCGAGCAGCTGCCGGAGGCCACCCTGGCCGCGGTCGTGATCGCCGCGGTGATCGAGCTGGTCGACATCGCCTCCCTGCGCCGGCTGTACGGGGTCTGGTCGCACCGGCTCGGCAGCATCTACGGGTTCGCGGCGCGCGCCGACTTCACCGCCGCGATCGCCGCGATGCTCGGCGTGCTGGTGTTCGACACCCTGCCCGGACTGGTCATCGGCATCGGCGTGTCGATGTTGTTGCTGCTGTACCGATCCTCCCGCCCGAACGTCGCGGTTCTGGGGCAGGAGAAGGCGATGTGGGTGGACACCGACCGGCACCCGCACGCGGAGGTGCGCGGCGACAGCGTGGTCGTCCGGGTCGAGGGCGGTCTCTTCTTCGCGAACGCCGATCACGTCAAGGAGCGCGTCGAAGCGTTGTGCACCGACGGCACGCGGGTCGTGGTGCTCGATGCCGAGACGATGCCGTTCATCGACGTCAGTGCCGCCCAGATGCTCGAGGAGCTACAGGACGCATTGCGGCGCAGGGGGATCGAGTTGCGTATCGCCCACGACATCGGGCAGGTGCGGGACGTCCTGGAGGACACCGCCCATGACGGTGTGCATCTGACCGTGTTCCCGACCGTGGACGAGGCGCTGGCCGACAGTCCGGGCCCCGCCGGATCCGCGGAGTGACGAGCCCGCATCCCCGACCGCCCCGGGGGATGCGGACCTCCCGGTGTGCGGAGGGTCTCGTCGGCCGGACGAATGCATCGGTCCCGCAGAGGGGTCGGCCACCACCGCGACCGCTCGTGGCGATCCGGCCGGAAGCAAGGTTCGCGTGTCGGGGCACGAGGTCACCGGTCGGGACCGGCGGCACGGATCAGCTCTCGCACTCGCGTCGCGGCCGGATCAGGCCGGGCAGTTCGAGTTCGCGTTCGGACTTGCGGTGCAGTTTGCGCCCGAGCAGCGGGCGGCCGTCCTCGTGGATGTACGCGCCCTGCGGCTCCTTCTCCAGCGGCTCCTCCCAGGCGCGGTACAGCGCCGCCATCCGGAACGTGAGGCCGACCGCCACCGCGGCCGGAGCCGAGATCCAGTTGTTCGGATGGAAGGTGTTGAGAGCAACCAGACCGCTCCGGTGAGAAGGGCGGTGAACACGAATGGGCGAACCCGACCGACATGGGGGTCGGGCCGGCGGCGAGCAGTTCGGTGCTCATGCGGCCGCCCCCGCCCCCGCCTTCGGCACGGCTTCCGGTTCGGTGTGGATGAGCATCTCGGGCCGCCGCGCGACGAGCAGCCACACGGGCAGGACCACGATGCACAGCACCGGAAGAACCTCGATGTCCGCGACGGTGGTCACGCCCATGAACAGCGCCAGCCAGCCGTTCCGGGCGACGACGAGGACGGCGCCGAGCACGCCGGAGGCGACCGCGACCGCGAGGGGGATGTCGGGCAGCGCGCCGTGCGCGGTCAGTCCGACACCGACGCCGATGAACACGGCGGGGAAGATGCGGCCGCCGCGGAATCCGCAGCCGGCCGCGACGAGCAGGGCGAGGAGTTTGACCACCGTGATGAGGGCGAGCTCGCCGGTCGTCTTGTCGCCGGCGGATGCGGTGAGCTCCTTCATCTCGTCGAGGCCCTTGAACAGGGTCAGCTCGCCGCCGAGCGCGCCGAGCAGGCCGAGAACCATGCCGCCCGCGGTGATCGCGAGCACCGGGTTGCGCAGCCAGTGGAACGCACGGTGCACGACCGGGAAGGCGTAGACCGCGACCAGGCACAGCAGCGCCGCGATCAGCGCCACGGCGGATCCGGTGACGAGGTCCAGCAGTCTCGGATCGTCGTAGGCGGGGACCTGCACCGCCAGCGCCGGGCTGGCGAAGAACACCATCGTCAGTGCCCCCGCGCCGGCCGCGACCAGTGGCGCGAACAGTGTGCTCCACAACTGGCGGTCGCCTTGCGCGGCAACGACTTCGGTGAACACGAGCGCGGCCGCGACCGGGGTCCCGAACATCGCGCCGATCGTGGCCGCGGCGGCGATCATGATCGCGACCTCGACCGGAACCTTCTTCCACATCCGGCCCACGAGCCACACGGTCAGGGCGGTGTTGATCGCGATGATCGGGTTCTCCGGGCCGAGGCTCACCCCACCCGCCAGGCCGACGAGGATCGTCAGGGCCAGGCCGGGCAGCACCGGCAGCGTCAGCGGAGTCGAGACCAGGCCGGTCGTCGCGGGGTCCGGCCCGGCGTGCCCGGGCACCTTCCACACGATCACGCCCACGACGAAGCCGACCGCGGTGAGCATGCCGAACGTCCACAACCGGGAACCGTCCGCGACGCCGGCCCAGTCCGGCAGGGTCGTCCACAGCAGGCGCTGCAGCCGGTCCGCCAGCACGCTGAGGGCGAGGAGGGTCAGGGCACACAGCACTCCGACCGCGACCGCGGGCACGGCGAGCGCGGCGAGCTGCCGTGCGGTCGGGGCGGGGGCGGGGGCGGGGGTGTCGGTGACCATGACCGGATGGTTCGCGAGCGCCGACGGCCGCGGATCACCCGGCGTGGGTGATCCGGCCCGGCGCACGACGGTGGTTCGCTGGGACGACCGTTCGAATCGGGAGGGACTCATGGCATCGACCCCGTTGCCGTCGTGGCGAGCAGGCGCGGGATCCGCGAAGGCATCGGTGCTCGCGCCGACACTGGTCGGCTACCGGAAGTCCTGGCTGCGGGCCGATGTCGTCGCCGGTCTCAGCGCCGGTGCGGTCGTGATCCCGCAGGCGATGGCGTACGCGACGATCGCCGACATGCCGGTGCAGATCGGCCTGTACACCTGCATGGTGCCGATGGCCGTGTACGCGCTCCTCGGCGGCTCCCGCACCGCCAGCGTCAGCACCACCTCCACGATCGCCACCCTGACCGCGTCGACCCTGATCGGCGCCGGGATCGCGGCGGGGTCGGACGACGCGGTGACGTCGCTGATGACACTGACGTTGCTGGTCGGTGTGCTGCTCCTGCTCGCGCGGGTGTTCCGGCTCGGCTCGATCATCGAGAACATCAGCGAGGCAACACTCTCCGGGATCAAGGCGGGGGTCGGGCTGACGGTGGCGGCCGGCCAGCTGCCCAAGCTTCTCGGGGTGCCGGCCGATCCCGGGGCAACCGGATTCGTCCCGGTCCTGTGGTCCGCGGTCCGGCAGCTCGGTGACGCGGTCCCGGCCACCGTTGCACTCGCGGTGGGCTCGATCGCGGCGCTCTACGCGATGCAGCGACTCGTGCCCCGGGTCCCCGGGGCGCTCGTCGTGGTCGCCCTCGGCATCGCGCTGGTCGCCTTCGCCGGTCTCGACGATCACGGCGTCGCCCTGATCGACCCGGTGCCGCAGGGTATTCCGCTGCCGGGCATTCCGCGCCTGCACGACATCGGGGCCCTGCTGCCCGGCGCGCTCGCGATCGCGGTCATGGCGTTCCTCGAGACGGTGTCCGTGGGTCGTGGGGTGCGCCGGGCCGGCGAGCCGCAGATCGACGCCGATCAGGAACTGCTCGCCAACGGTGTGTCCGCGGTGGCCGGTTCGTTCTTCCACACACTGCCGCCGGCGGGTGGGTTCTCGCAGACCGCGGTCGCGTTGCGGGCCGGTGGTCGCACTCAGGCGGCCGGCCTGGTGACAGTGGTGCTCGCGGTGGCGGTGGCGCTGTTCCTGGCCCCGATACTCGACGATCTTCCACAGGCCACCCTCGGTGCGATGGTCGTGGTGGCGACGCTGGGTCTACTGGATTTCGGCTCGTTCCGGCGGTACTGGCGGGTCAACCGGCTCGAGTTCTGGATCGCGCTGAGCACGGCGTTGGTCGGGTTGGTCGCCGGACTGTTGCCCGCAGTCGCGGTGGGTGTTGTGCTGACGCTGTACCTGGTGCTGCGGGAGCTGAATCGTCCGCACGTCGTTCAGCTGCAACGCGATGGTCGCGGCGAGTGGCGCCCCGGCCCGGAGGAGGCCCCGACCGATCCGGCGGATCCGCTCGTGCTCCGGGTCAACTCGGCGCTGTACACCGCGAGCGTGCGCGCCACCGTCACGGCGATCGAGAGGCGCGCCGGCGTTGGTGAGGGGTCGGAGGAGATCTCTCCGCCCGGTGCGGTCGTCCTCGACGTCTCGCGGGCGTACCTGGTGACGACCACGGTGATCGACCAGATCCGCGATCTGGTGCGGGAATTGGACGACGCCGGCGTCACCCTCCACGTCGCCGACCTGCCCGCCTCGGAGATGCCGAAGCTGCTGGCGACCCCGTGGTGGCACGAGCACGGTGCGGACCGGTACCACGACCGGGTCGACGACGCGGTCCGGGCGATCGAGGCCGCCCGGTGAGTGCCGACCAGTGCCGAATCATCCGGATCGGGTGATTCGGTCCACGCCGAAACCTGATGGCATACAGACGGAACAGTCGACGAGGAGACACAGTGGGAACCGAACTGCAGGAACCGGCCGTGAAGGCGTACGTCTACGGGTTTCCGCTCGTGTTCAATCTGGACCAGGTGCGGCGCTACGTGACCACCGGGGTCGGGGCGAATGCCGCGGCGCCGTTCAACCGGTTCAGTCATGCCGGCACCCTGGCCGGGCCGCGGGACACCTTCGTCTCGATCAACAACGACACCGTGTACTCGATCGGTCAGGTGGACCTGTCGGAGGGGCCGCTGCTGTTGGAGGTGCCCGACACCGGCGGCGCCTACTACGTGCTCCAGTTCGTGGACGCCTGGACCGACAACTTCGCCTACATCGGCAAGCGGGCCACCGGTACCGCGGCCGGCCGCTACCTGCTCACCCCGCCCGGCTGGAGCGGGGACGTACCGGCGGGCGCGACGCGGATCTCCTTCCCGACCGTGATCGCCTCGATCGTCGGCCGGTGGGCCTGTGACGGTGAGGGTGATCTGCCGAGGGTCGGCGCGCTGCAGCGGCAGCTCACGCTCACTCCGGTCGGGGAGCAGGCCGCGCCGCCCGGGCTGCCCACCCCGGACCCGACCGTGCCGGAGGAGCTGGCCTTCTGGGAGAAGCTGCGGGTGTACTCGCAGGCGTATCCGCCGGCAGCCCAGGATCTTCCGCTGCAGCAGGCGTTCGCGTCTCTGGGGCTGCTCGGGTCCGGGCCGTCGCCGTACGCCCAGCCCGACCCCGACCTGGTCGCCGCGCTCACCGCCGGCGCGAAGACCGGGCACGACGGTCTGGTGGCCGCCCTGAAATCCGGTGCGGGCGACGCGACCGTCAACGGCTGGCAACAGCCGTTCCACATCTTCGACTACAACGACGACTTCCTCGAGATCGGCACGATCGACGCGCCGGAATGGCGGATCGCGGACCGCGCGCGGGCGATCGGGCAGCGCGCCGCAGCGGCGATGGCCGGGCTGTGGGGCAATCACGGCTACGAGGCCGCCTACGCACCCGTCTACGTCGACTCGGCCGGCGACGAGCTGACCGGCGCCAACACCTACACACTCACGTTCACGCAGGCTCCCCCGGTGGACGCGTTCTGGTCGATCACGATGTACAACCTGCCGAACTTCTACCTGGTGGACAACCCGATCGGCCGGTACTCGATCGGCGACCGCACCCCGGGTCTCGTGCACGGCGACGACGGTTCGCTCACGATCACGCTGAGCGCCACCGAACCCGCCGACCCGACCGCGCGGGCCAACTGGCTCCCGGCCCCGGCGGACGGCTTCCGGCCGATGCTGCGCATGTACAGCCCGCGGCCGGCGGTCTTCGACGGCAGCTACGAGATCCCGCCGATCGTCAAGGTCGGCTGAGCGGCGCACGGCCCCCGGCGGGCCGGCTTTCGCACGCCACCGGCATGGCCGCGAGTCCGGGACGCCCGCCGGCCCACACGACCCTCGCCGCGACCACCCGAGGGTTTCTCGGACGTCGATGGCCGTTGCGGCGCAGTGGGTTTCCTGGGCCGGGCCGATGCAGCACGCATGCCGGAGTGTGGCCCGTGGCGGTCATCCTCCGCGGGTGATTCGCTGCGCAGGCGCCGCCGCTACCGTCCGGGGCGGCGGGCACGATCCACGCGGGAACGGAGGAGAACATGGGTGAGCTGATCGGGCTGCTGGTCCCCGAGATGATCGGCCTGATCGTCACCCCGGCGGCCGTCGCCGGCTGCATCCTGCTGCTGCAGTCGGGCAACCCGATTCGCAACGCGTTGAGCTTCGCCGGGGCATTTCTGTTCGTGTACACCGCCATCGGCACCGCCGCGCTGCTCGGTGGCGCCGGCGACCCGTCGGCCACGTCGCAGGCCGTCTCCCACTGGATCGGCCTGATCGTCGGTGTCCTGTTCCTTCTGGTCGGCGCGGCACAACTCCTGCAGCGCAAGAAGCTCTCCGCGGCGAAACCGAAATGGATGGTGGAGCTCGAGGAAGCCACACCGCGTACGGCTTTCGTGCTCGGCCTGCTGCTCGCGAACGTCAACCCGAACCTCTTCATCATGCTCTCCGGCATGAGCATCATCGCCGGCTACGGCTCGACGTGGCCCCAGGCGCTGGCCGGCACCGCGTTGCTGCTGCTGTCCGCGATGGTCGACTTCCTCGTCCCGACGGGTGCGTACCTGCTGCTCGGTGTCCGCGCCAAGCGAGGGCTGGACGCCGCGAAGGAGTGGATGGTCCACCGCAACAAGGAACTCGGCGTCGGGGTATTCCTCGGTTTCGGGTTGCTGTTCACGGTCCGCGGGCTCACAGCGCTGTTGTGAGCCGGAGGGACGGAACAATTCGCGCACGGGGATTCGATGAATCGCGACGTGGCGACGGCGGCGCAGGGGCGGCTCGAGGTGACTACCTGCAAGGTGTCCCCCGGCGCCGGCGGCGAACCCCGTGCGCCGACCGCTGCGGCGGCCGGCGCACGGGGTTGCGTCGCCGGCGGGCTGTGTGAGGATGCACGAATGCTCTGCGTTGACACACGGTCGAGCGGCTGGACGTCGGTGCATGCACTCTGACACCGAACGGTTCACCGCTGTGGTGGCTGCCCAGCCCACCCACCCCTGTCCGCCCGCGGGACGGTCGGCTGCCGGGCACGTCCCCGGCGGCACGTTCGGAGCGGGTCGCTACCGTCTGCTGCACTGCTGCGGGGGGACCCCGGCGATGGAGTTCTGGCACGGCCGCGACGTCGTCACCGGCCACGACGTCGGTTTGACCGTCCTCGACGGCCACGTCCGGGGCCTCGTCGACGTCGACGAGGTGTTCGCGCGCACCGTCTGGATGTTCGGCGTCCACTCGCCCGCGCTGGCCCGCATCGTGGACATGGTCGACACCGGCGCCGGGGGTGTCGTGGTCGCCGAGTGGCAGTCCAGCTGCTCGCTGGCGGCGGCGGCGTCGGTGCTGTCGTCCCGGTCGGAGGCGGCGCGCGCGGCACGACCGCTCACGGAGGCAATGCGGGTCGCGCACCGCGCCGGTGACGTTCTCGGTCTCGAGACCCCGGACCGCCTGCGCATCGGCGCGCGGGGCGAGCTGTACCTGGCCTTTCCGGGCGCCCTGCCGTCCGCGGACCGGTTCGCGGACGTGCGCGGACTGGCCGCCGCCCTGCGGGGGCTGGTCACCGGCGGAGGTGGTGTCACCGCACCGGTGTGGTGACACCCCTTCCGCGGGAGGGCCGGCGCGCATAAGGTGCACCGCGGTGTCCTCGCATTCGAGTGGCTGGGGTGGAACATGCAGGGGAGCTCGTTGCCGCCGACGGCGGAGCTGACGCAGCGGTTTCAGGGCGGCGTGCGGTTGGCCGGGCCGGAGGGGCTGGCGGCGTTGTCCATCGCCGCGGAGGTCGGGGCGGAACGCCCGAGCCGGTTCCGGGCCGTGATGCGGGCGACGGATGTGGGGTCCGTTCGCGTGAGTCGGTTACGGACGTCGGCGGTTTCGGTGGTCCGGACACCGCGGTGGCTCGGGGACGGCCACTGCGGCCACCTGTCCGTGTTCGTGGTGCGATCCGGTGGTGCCGAGGTCGAGCAGCAGCGGGCCCGGCGGCGGGTGGAGGTGGGCGAGGCCGCCTTCGTCAACTTCGCCGCGCCGTTCACCGTCTCGCTGTCCGGGCGGGGTGACTACGTCTTCGCCTATGTCCCACACGCGATACTCGCGGCGCGCTCGGTCGACGTCCGCGCGCTCGCCGGTGCGGTCGTGCCCGCCGAGCCGCTCACGTCGATCCTCGGCGCCGTGCTCGAGCAGTTCGCCGAGGCCGACCTGCGCCCGGGCGCCTCCGCGGAGGTGGCGCTCCTCGAACACGCCGTCGTGGACCTGTGTGTCGCCGTGATCCGGCAGGCCCAGGGGAGCAGTGGCGAGGCCGACGCCGTCCGATCCCGAAATCGAGCCCGTGCACTGGAATTCGTGGAGAACAACTTCACCGACCCGACACTCACGGTGGCCCGGGTCGCGGCCGCGATGAACGTCAGTCCCCGCTACCTGCACAAGTTGTTCGAGTCGGAACCGCACTCGGTGTACGAGCTGATCCGGCGGCGTCGGATCAGCCGCGGCCTCGAGATGCTGACCGACCCCGACCACACGGACCTGACCGTCGGCCAGGTCGCGGTGCGCAGCGGATTCGTCGGACCGACCCAGTTCGGTCGTGCGGTCCGCGACCTCACCGGGTCGACGCCGCGGGCGATCCGGAGGCAGGGGGCGGTCCCGTGACCTCGTCGGGGTCCGCGTAACAGTCCCGGACCGCGACGTCCATCGGGAAGCGAACGGCGGTGTCGCCGAACAGCAGTCGTGTCGCGGCCGCGGTCGCGTCGAGGACGTGCCGGGTCGCGGTGTGCGGATCGCGGCAGTGCACGACCACCTCGTCGTGCTGGAAGAACACGAGCTCGGCGTCGACGTCGCCGGCGAGTCGCAGGCGCAGGTCGGCGAGCAGACACAGCGCCCACTCCGCGGCCGTGGCCTGCACCACGAAGTTGCGGGTGAACCGGCCCCGCGCACGCGGGTCGCCGTGTGACCACCAGCGGTCGTCCGGCGGCGGGCAGGCCCGGCCCAGCCAGGAGTGCACCACCTCGCCGCGTTCCCCGGCCCGCGCTGCCTCCTCCACGTACCGGACCGCGACCGGAAATCGCTTGCGCAGCAAGGTGAGCAGGTAGCGGGCCTCGCCGGCCGTGGCGCCGTAGAGGACTCCGAGGATCGCGACCTTCGCCTGTGCACGGTCGCCGTCGAACACCTCCGCGGCGACCGGGGCGTACAGGTCGTCGGCGCCCGCGGCCGCGACCATCAGCGGGTCCCCGGACATCGCGGCCAGGATGCGGGGCTCGAGCTGGCCGGCGTCCGCGATCACGAAGGTGTGGCCCGGGTCGGCGATCACGCTCGCGCGCACCGGTTTCGGGATCTGGAGCGCGCCACCGCCCCGGCTGGCCCACCGTCCCGACACCACCCCTCCGGGCACGTACACCGGCCGGAACCGGTCGTCGCGCACCCAGGTGTCGAGCCACGCCCAGCCGTTCGCGGAGTGCAGTTTGGCCAGGTCTCGGTAGCGGAGCAGCGGCTCGACCGCGGGATGGTCGATGTCGCGGAGCAGCCACGCCCGCGTCGAGGGCAGTTCGATGCCGTCGCGCGCGAACGCCGCCACCACCTCCGGCTGGGACGCGGGATTGACGCGGCGGCCGAACGCGGCACCGACCTCGTCGGCCAGGTCCCGAAGCCGGTGCGGCAGCGCGTCCGGCGGCACCCGCGGCCCGAGGGCCGACTCGAGCAGGCGGCGGTGCTCGGTCGCCGAGAACGGCATCCCGACGTGGCCCATCTCCGCCGCGGCCAGCGCACCCGCGGACTCGGCGGCGACAAGCAGCCGCAGGCGCGGATCCGAGCCGATCGTGCGCAGCTGGGCGGTGTGCTCGCCGATCACGGTCGCCGGGTCGGCGGCCGGGGTGGTGTCGAACAGTGCCGGGCGCGCGTCCGGTGGGAGCGCCTGCGCCGGGGCGGGCTTCCCGGCCCGCACGCTGAGCAGGGCCCGGGTGAGGGCGAGGTCGTGGCAGCGGTCGACCCGCAGCCCGGTCCGCAGGATCTGCGGGTACACGGCGGCGGTGTCGGGCCACACCCACCGCGGATGTTCGGACTCGAACGCCCGGACCGCGGCCGCCGCGTCGGGGAACTCCACCGGGGAGCCGGTGACGGTGCCGTCGTCGCCGGTGCGGATCGCGACCACCCGCTCGGGTCCCGGTGCCAGCACGACTCTCACGCGCCCAGTGTGTCGGACGGGCCCGACACGGTTCAGCGTTCGTGGTCGCCGTGCCGGATCCGGTCCCGACGCTCGGCGTACCGCCACGTGTCGTAGCCGGTCATCGCGGCGAGCCCGGCGGCAAGCGCCGTGAGCGTCACCAGCGCCGGGGTGTGCCAGAGGACCGGGATCGCCGCCAGCAGCAGGGCCGCGGTCACCACGCGCGGCCAGCTGACCGAGCCGGTCGGGTACGCCTTGAAGTAGACCAGCGCCAGCAGGTACAGCGCGGCGCCGGCGAGCAGCGCCACCAGTGGCCAGCCGGTCAACGGGTCGGTGAGCCGGTGGGCGTTGCCGTCCGTCGCGTAGGACAGCACCTTCTTCAAGCCCAGGGACATCAGCACGATGCCGGCCACCATCGGCAGGTGCGCGTACGTGTAGCAGTGCTGGGCGATCCTGATCAGTCGGGTGCCGCCCGCGGCCTCGAAGGCGCGCTCGACGGCCAGCGACGTCACGTCGAAGTACGCCCACCACATCAGCGCGGCGACCGCGAGGCCGAGCAGCGACCCGACGATGATCGCCCACGAGATCGGCAGCGCGGCCACCCCGATGCCGATCGAGGTGATCGACTCGCCCAGCGCGATGATGACGATCAGCCCGTGCCGCTCCGCGAAGTGGCTCACCGACCGCAGCCGCCAGTCGGCCCCGCCGACGAGGGTGCCCAGGTAGTCCCCGGCCAGAGCGGCGAACCACATCGCGGTCTGTGCCGGGCCGGTCAGCTGGGAGGCGACCAGCAGGCACACGGTCCCCACGGCCATGCTCGGCGCGAACCGGAGCACCTGACCGCGCAGCTGCGGATCGTCGGCGCTGAGCACGAAGAACATCACCAGGTGCAGCAACCGCACCACGAAGTAGCCGAGCGCGAAGATCACCGGGCCGTCGAGTCCGCCGGACATGTCGTCGAACGCCTCGGGGATGGTCAGCGCGAGAACGAACACCGCCCCCATCGCCGCGAACAGCACCACGCGGGAGGCACCCTCGTCCGCGCGGACCAGGTTCCACAGCCACGAGTACCCGACCCAGCTCCACCACAGCACGCCGAGCACCAGCATCGCGTGGAGCACGTTCACGCCGCTCGGATCGTCCGCCATCAGGTCGGTGACCCGGGTCAGCGCGAACACGAAGACCAGGTCGAAGAACAGTTCCAGCGGTGAAACGGAGGCCCGCTCCTGCACCTCCTGGACCCGTAGCCGTCGAGTGAAGTCCATGGATTCATCGTGACAGCGGAGCCCTGCCGCCGCAGCCCGCCGATGTGTCACCCGGCTGCGTGCGGGAGCTGCGGGCACCGTCGGTAAGCTTGACCCTCGGACTTCGAAACCTGACCCCAGATCCGGAGGTTGATTGGCGTGGCGCTCGTCGTACAGAAGTACGGCGGATCCTCGGTGGCATCCGCCGAGCGCATCCGACGTGTCGCCGAACGGATCGTCGAGACCAAGCGTGCCGGCAACGACGTCGTCGTCGTGGTCTCCGCGATGGGTGACACCACCGACGAGCTGCTCGACCTCGCGCAGCAGGTGTGCGACACCCCGCCGGCGCGCGAGATGGACATGCTGCTGACCTCCGGTGAGCGCATCTCCAACTCCCTGGTCGCGATGGCCATCCACGGCCTCGGCGAGGAGGCGCGCTCCTTCACCGGTTCGCAGGCCGGCGTCATCACCACCGGTGCGCACGGCAACGCCAAGATCATCGACGTCACGCCCGGCCGGGTCCGCGACGCCCTCGACCGCGGCTCGATCGTGCTGGTCGCCGGCTTCCAGGGCGTCAGCCAGGACAGCAAGGACGTCACCACCCTCGGTCGGGGCGGCTCCGACACCACCGCCGTCGCGCTCGCCGCGGCCCTGAAGGCCGACGTGTGCGAGATCTACACCGACGTCGACGGCATCTACACCGCCGACCCGCGGATCGTCTCCGATGCGCAGCGCCTCGACACCGTCTCCTTCGAGGAGATGCTGGAGATGGCGGCGTGCGGCGCGAAGGTGCTGATGCTGCGGTGCGTCGAGTACGCCCGCCGCTACAACGTGCCCGTGCACGTCCGTTCCTCGTACACCACCAAGCCCGGCACCATGGTGTCCGGATCGATGGAGGACATCCCCGTGGAAGAAGCCATCCTCACCGGCGTCGCGCACGACCGCTCCGAGGCCAAGGTCACCGTCGTCGGACTGCCCGACGTGCCGGGATACGCGGCCAAGGTCTTCCGTGCGGTCGCCGAGGCAGAGATCAACATCGACATGGTGCTGCAGAACATCTCCAAGGTGGAGACCGGCAAGACCGACATCACCTTCACGCTGCCGCAGACCGATCTGCCGGCGGCGGTGGAGAAGCTGACCGCGCTGCAGGGCGAGATCGGGTTCTCCGAGATCCTCTCCGACGACAGCATCGGCAAGGTGTCGCTCGTCGGTGCCGGCATGAAGAGCCACCCCGGCGTCACCGCCACCTTCTGCGAGGCGCTCGCCGAGGCCGGCATCAACATCGACCTGATCTCCACCTCCGAGATCCGGATCTCGGTGCTCGTCGACGACGCCGACCTCGACAACGCGGTCCGCGCGATCCACAACGCATTCGACCTGGGCGGCGAAGAAGAGGCCGTCGTCCACGCGGGAACGGGACGGTAAACCCATGGCTCTGACACTCGCCGTCGTCGGCGCGACCGGACAGGTCGGCGCCGTCATGCGCGCCCTGCTCGAGGAGCGCAACTTCCCCGCCGACAAGGTCCGGTTCTTCGCCTCGGCTCGGTCGGCGGGCACCACGCTGCCGTTCCGCGGCCAGGACATCGTCGTCGAGGACGCCGCCGCCGTGTCCGACGAGGACCTGAAGGGCATCGACATCGCCCTGTTCTC
This sequence comes from Rhodococcus olei, assembly GCF_039540555.1. Classification (NCBI taxonomy): domain Bacteria; kingdom Bacillati; phylum Actinomycetota; class Actinomycetes; order Mycobacteriales; family Nocardiaceae; genus Rhodococcus; species Rhodococcus olei. The sequence goes on from NZ_BAABFB010000048.1 coordinate 97,322, forward strand.
CGCCGGCGCCACCCTGTCGCGCGCGCAGGCCCCGCGGTTCGCCGCGGCCGGTGCCACCGTCATCGACAACTCGTCGGCGTGGCGCAAGGACCCCGAGGTCCCGCTCGTCGTCAGCGAGGTCAACCCCGAGGAGGCGAAGAACCCGCCGAAGGGCATCATCGCCAACCCGAACTGCACCACGATGGCCGCGATGCCGGTGCTCAAGGTGCTGCACGACGAGGCCGGGCTGCAGCGTCTGATCGTCTCCAGCTACCAGGCGGTCTCCGGCAGCGGCCTCGCCGGTGTCGAAGAACTCGCCACCCAGGTGCGCGCGGTCGTCGACGAGGCGGAGAAGCTCGTGCACGACGGTTCCGCGGTCGCCTTCCCGGAGCCGAAGAAGTACGTCGCGCCGATCGCGTTCGACGTCGTCCCGCTGGCCGGCTCGCTGGTCGAGGACGGCAGCGGCGAGACCGACGAGGACCAGAAGCTGCGCAACGAGTCCCGCAAGATCCTCGGCATCCCGGACCTGCTTGTCAGTGGCACGTGTGTCCGGGTACCGGTGTTCACCGGGCACTCGCTGTCGATCAACGCGGAGTTCGGCAACCCGCTCTCGGTGGAGCGGGCGAAGGAACTGCTCGCCGACGCCCCGGGTGTCGAGCTGGTCGAGGTCCCGACCCCGCTGGCCGCCGCGGGCAGCGACCCGTCCCTGGTCGGCCGCATCCGTCAGGACCCGGGCGTCCCCGGCGGCCGCGGACTGGCCCTGTTCGTGTGCGGCGACAACCTGCGCAAGGGCGCCGCGCTGAACACCATCCAGATCGCGGAGCTGCTCGTCGGCTGACCGCTGGCACTCGCTTCTTCACCGTTCCCCAATGCCACATCGGGCCACCTCGAGTGACCGGATGTGGCATTGGGGAACTGTCGTTTCCGGGGTCACAGCGGGTCACGTGACGACCCCCGATGTGACATCACGGAACTTCCGGGGCCGACCCGACGGGTCTCGGGGTCAGGGCAGCCGGAGGCGGGGGACCGGGGGCTGCGCCGGGAACGCGGGGGCGGCGGGGTCGCCCAGTTCGTCGATCAGGTGCTCGGCCCAGCCGACGAGCCCGGTGACGTCGAGGGCGTGCGGTGGGGCGCTGTCGAACGCGCCGAGCAGTTCGGCGCCGCGGCGCAGGGACACGGCCGCTCCGGGGTCGCGTCGCGAGACCTGCGTCAGGCCCTCGACGAGCAGCGTCAACCCCTGCCAGAGTTCCAGTTCCGTGTCGGGCGCGGCCGTCGTCGTCGCGGCGAGCAGGACCGCGGCCTCCTCCGTCGCGCCGTGATCGAGGAGTCGCTGCGTCTCGGTCACCGCGGCACCGGGAGCGAACCGTGCACCGACATCGGTCATGGTCGACACGCTAGCCTGTTCGGTCCGCCCGGTGAAGGGTGCCGGGAGCGAGGTCCGTCGCCGGCGGATCGTCGTCGTGCGCCGCCTCCCCGACCTCTGCCTCCCCGACCTCGGCCGCTTCGGCCTCGGCCGCCACCACCTCGGGTGTCGGTCCGCGCAGCAGGCGGCCGGCGATGCCCTCGTCGACGGCCAGTGCCTTGATGATCACGGTCGCCGCCACCACGACACCGGACTGGATGAACATCCAGGTGATCGTCGTGAAGACGAGCCCGAGCTCGCCGAACTTGCCCGCTGCGGACGTGCTCGCCATCGGCAGGTAGACGACGCCGGCGAGACCGACCGCCGTCAGCCCGGCGGCGGTGAGTCCGGCCGTCGCCCACAGCACCCGCCCGGCGAGCCGGCCCTCGGTGAGCAGATAGGGCACCGTGGCCCAGAGCAGGAACCAGACCAGTGCCTCGCCCAGCACCGCCAGGGGCGGACCCACCCAGTCCACCGAGGACAGCGAGCGAACCCGGCCGAGCATCCCGACCGCGCTGGCGACCGCCATCAGCACCGCGATCCACCGCCACCAGCCGCGCACCGACAGCGCAGGCACCCCCCAGACCTTCCCGTACACCCGGCCCAGGGCTCGGGCGAAGGAGGTGCCGCTGAGCAGCACCATGAACACGCCGACGACACCGAACGCCGCGAACGTCGGGCGGCTGGAATCGACGGCGTTGGCGGTCGTCTCGGTGATCGTGGTCAGGGCGCGCGGATCGATGCCCAGCTGGTCGGTGAGCGACTCCGACACCCCATCGAAGTTCCGGACCGTTCCGGCGAGGATGATCACCGGCAGCACCGACGTGAATTCCTGCGCGGCGAGGGTCATCGACCGGTCGGCCAGCTCGATGTCGATGATCCCCCGGATCACGCGTGCCACCGTCCGTCCGGGAGCGGTGTGCCGCATCCACCCCTCGGCGGATTGCCTCCGGACCTCGAGTGCTTCCTTCGCCAGGGCGACCGACAACTTCGTGGACTTCACGACAACCAGTCAAGCCGATCTGCGCCGGTTGCGGGTCATCCGAGGGAGGTGAGTCGTGGTCACACCCCGGAGTGCTTAGCCCGGCTCAGTGCCCTGGTCCGGCCGTGGCGGCGGTGGTTCGCTGGTACTCGGGGCGGGGGCTTTCCGAGGAGGAGAGAACATGGCCAGTCCATTCCGGGGCATCGTCAACCTCGACATCCGCGACTCGGTGCCCGACTGGGGGCCGTACGAGCAGCCGAAGGCGCCCCCGGGCTCACCGAACGTGCTGTACATCGTGCTCGACGACGTGGGTTTCGGCGCGCTGAGCTGTTACGGCGGACCCGTCGAGACCCCCAACATCGACAGGATCGCGGCCGCCGGGTTGCGCTACAGCCAGTGGCACACCACCGCGTTGTGCTCGCCGACCCGTTCCTGCCTGCTCACCGGACGCAACCACACCACCAACGGAATGGCCTGCATCAGCGAGGCCGCGATCGGCTTTCCCGGCGCGAACGGCCACGTTCCCCCGGAGTGCGCCACCCTCGCCGAGATCCTGGTCGAACGCGGGTTCAGCACGGCCATGGTCGGCAAGTGGCACCTGTGCGCCGCGGACGAGATGAACCTCGCCTCGACGAAGGCGAACTGGCCGGTCGGCCGCGGTTTCGAGCGCTTCTACGGGTTCCTCGGCGCGGAGACCAGCCAGTGGTACCCGGACCTGGTGCACGACAACCATCCGGTCGAGCAGCCCACGACGCCGGAGCAGGGCTATCACTTCGGCGTCGACATCACCGACAAGGCAATCGAATTCATCGACGACGTGAAGGCGATCGCCCCGGAGCGGCCGGTGTTCCTGTACTACGCGCCGGGCTGCGCGCACGCTCCGCATCAGGTGCCGCGCGAGTGGGCGGACCGCTATCGCGGCGCGTTCGACGCCGGCTACGAGGTGATGCGCGAGCGGATCCTCGCCCGCCAGAAGGAGATCGGCCTGGTGCCGGAGGACTGTGCGCTGCCGCCGCTCAACCCGATCGGCACCCCCGAGTCCCGCACCGGTCCCGACGGGCAGCCGTTCCCGCCGCTGGACTACACCCGGCCGTGGGCGACGCTGTCCCCGGACGAGCAGCGGCTGTTCGCCCGGATGGCGGAGGTGTACGCGGGTTTCCTGTCGCACTGCGACGACCAGATCGGCCGGCTGCTCCGCTACCTCGAGGAGATCGACCAGCTGGACAACACCATCGTCGTGCTGGTCTCCGACAACGGTGCGAGCGGCGAGGGCGGCCCGAACGGGTCGGTCAACGAGAACAAGCTCTTCAACGGCGTGCCCGACGACCTGGCCGAGAACATGCGGATGCTCGACGAGCTGGGCAGCACCGCGACGTACAACCATTATCCGAACGGGTGGGCGATGGCGTTCAACACCCCGTTCAAGATGTGGAAGCGCTACTCGTTCAACGGCGGCACCTGCGATCCCTGCATCATCTCCTGGCCGAACGGCATCATGGCGCGGGGCGAGACCCGCGACCAGTATCACCACGCGATCGACCTGGTGCCGACCCTGCTCGACTGCCTCGGCGTCGAACTCCCGGACACGGTCAAGGGCTACACCCAGCACCCGCTGCAGGGGGTGAGCATGCACTACAGCTTCGACACCGCCCGCATCCCGACGGCCCGGCACACGCAGTTCTATTCGATGCTCGGCACCCGGGGGATCTGGCACGACGGCTGGAAGGCGGTGACCACGCACCCGGCGATCAGCGGGTGGGCGCATTTCCCGGAGGACACCTGGGAGCTGTACCACACCGACACCGATCGCACCGAGCTCCACGACCTCGCCGCCGCGGAACCCGGGCGGCTGGCCGAGCTGGTCGGGCTCTGGTTCCACGAGGCCGGCGCCAACCGGGCGTTCCCGCTCGACGATCGCTCGCCGATCGAGATCCTCGCGACCCCGCGCCCGCGGCTCGCGCCTGCGCGCAACCGCTACGTGTACCGTCCGGGTCGCGCCGAGGTGCCCGAGACGGTCGCGGTCAGCCTGCGCAACCGGTCGTACTCCCTCGGCGCGCTGGTCGATCTGCCCGCTGCCGGTGCGACCGGGGTGCTGCTGTCGCAGGGCGGCCGGTTCGGCGGCCATGCCCTCTATCTGAAGGACAACCGGCTGCACTACGTCTACAACTTCCTCGGCAGCGAGGAGCAGCGGGTCGACGCGACCGAGGACCTGCCGACCGGTGAACGCCTGATCCTGGCGGCCTCGTTCGACAAGGACGGGGAGGACCCGCCCGGCACCGCCCACGGACTGCTGTGTCTCTACCACGGCGACCGCAAGGTCGGCGAGGGCCGCATCCGGACCCAGCCCGGGCCGTTCGGGCTCGCCGGCGCCGGCCTGACCGTCGGTCGCAGCGCCGGCGACCCGGTCACCCGCGACTACGCGGGCGCCGCGCCGTGGGCGTTCACCGGGGGCTCGCTGAACCGCGTGGTCGTCGACGTCAGCGGGGAGCCGTACGTGGACCTGGAGCGGCAGGCCGCCGCGATGCTGTCCCGCGAATAGCGCACGACACGGTGGTGGGTGGTCGGCCGCCGACACACCCACCACCTATTCTTGACTAATTCCAGAATGGGTGTTGCAGTGGTGGCGGTACCCGGGTTCCGGCGCGACTCGCGAGCGTCGCGCCGGAACTGTCACCGGGGTTCAACCGAGGTCCGACCGAACGCCGCGGATGCGCGGAGAGAAGCGAAGGGATCACTCCATGAGCACTGCCGACCCGAAGTCCACCGACGCGAAGCTGACCACCGCAGTCGGTGCACCGGTCCCCGACAACCAGAACGTCGCCACCGCCGGACCGCGCGGGCCGCAACTGCTGCAGGACGTCTGGTTCCTGGAGAAGCTCGCTCACTTCGACCGTGAGGTCATCCCCGAACGGCGCATGCACGCCAAGGGATCCGGCGCCTACGGCACCTTCACCGTCACGAACGACATCACGAAGTACACCTCGGCGAAGATCTTCTCCGAGGTCGGCAAGAAGACCGAGCTGTTCGCCCGGTTCTCCACCGTCGCCGGGGAGCGGGGCGCGGCCGACGCCGAACGCGACATCCGCGGCTTCGCGGTGAAGTTCTACACCGAGGAAGGCAACTGGGACCTCGTCGGCAACAACACGCCGGTCTTCTTCTTCCGTGATCCGCTCAAGTTCCCGGACCTCAACCACGCGGTCAAGCGTGACCCGCGCACCAACATGCGCAGCGCCAACAACAACTGGGACTTCTGGAGCAACCTTCCCGAGGCGCTGCACCAGGTGACGATCGTGATGAGCGACCGAGGCATCCCGGCGTCGTATCGGAACATGCACGGATTCGGTTCGCACACTTTCAGTTTCGTCAACGCAGCCGGTGAGCGGTTCTGGGTCAAGTTCCACCACCGCTGCCAGCAGGGGATCGAGAACCTCACCGACGCCGAGGCCGCCGAGCTGGTCGGCCGGGACCGGGAGAGTCACCAGCGCGACCTCTACGAGGCGATCGAGCGCGGCGAGTTCCCGAAGTGGAAGCTGATGGTGCAGATCATGCCGGAGGCCGACGCCCAGAAGGTGCCGTACCACCCGTTCGACCTGACGAAGGTGTGGCCGAAGGGCGACTACCCGCTGATCGAGGTCGGCGAATGGGAACTCAACCGCAATCCCGACAACTACTTCGCCGAGGTCGAGCAGGCCGCGTTCAACCCCGCGCACGTCGTACCCGGCATCAGCTTCTCGCCGGACCGGATGCTGCAGGGCCGGCTGTTCTCGTACGGTGACGCGCAGCGGTACCGCTTGGGGGTCAACAACTTCCAGATCCCGGTCAACGCGCCGCGGTGTCCGGTGAGCAACTTCCACCGCGACGGCGCGATGCGGGTGGACGGCAACATGGGGTCCGCGCTGCACTACGAACCCAACTCGTACGGCCGCTGGCAGGAGCAGCCGCAGTACCGGGAGCCGGCGCTGGCCGTCGGTGCGGTCGCCGACCACTTCGACCACCGCGCGGACGACGACGACTACTACTCGCAGCCGCGGGCGCTGTTCAACAACATGAACGCCGAGCAGAAGCAGGCGCTGTTCGAGAACACCGCCCGCAACATCCACGGTGTGGACCCGCAGATCATCAAGCGGCACATCGACAACTGCACCAAGTGCGACCCCGCGTACGGGGAGGGTGTCGCGAAGGCGCTCGCCGCGCTCGACGCCTGAGCACCGACCGAGGTGGGCCGCCCGCGGAACCGGGCGGCCCACCTCGTCGCGGTCAGCCGCCGTCGGCGACGATCCGGGACAGGTTTCGTTCGGCCAGCGCGGTGATCGTCAGCGACGGGTTGGCCGTGCCGGTGCTGCCGGGGATCAGCGCGCCGTCGACGACGTACAGGCCGCGGTAGCCGTGCACGCGACCGTGCCCGTCGGTGGCGTCTCCGAGCACGGCCCCGCCGAGCGGGTGGGCGGTGAACGAGACGTCCACGTCGGCGGCCAGCGGAGCCAGCCCGGCCACGGTGCCGCCGGCCGCGGCCATCGCGTTCTGCACCGACCGCAGCGCGTCCGCCGACGCGCGTCCTCCGCCGGCCGGCCACCGCAGCATCGCCCGCCCGGCCGCCGCGTCGTACTCGAAGGACGCCCGGGTCGGGTCCATCGTCATGCCCAGCGAGGCGAGCACGCCGACATCCTTCGCGACACCGGCCGCGTACCAGTTCTCGAGGCTCACCGGCAGGCCGGTCTCGTCGACGATCCGCGACGCGCACGGTGCGGCCTGATCGCCGAACAGTCCGTCGGTCAACGCGAAACTGCGCACCATCGCCGCGTCGCCGTTGGTGCCCCAGCCGTGGCCGACGTGCTCGTTCAGGTCGGGCAGCGTGCCGGTGGCCTGCGCCTGCACCAACAGCTCCGTGGTGCCGACCGACCCGGCGCCGAGCACCAGCCGGTCGCAGGTCAGCGTCGAGCTCGCGACGACGGCGCCGAACGGGTCGCGGCGGTCGACCTGCACCCAGTAGCGGCCGTCGCGTTCCCGGCCGATCGCGCGCACCGTGTGACCGTGGCAGATCGTCGCCCGCCCGGTCGCCTCCGCGGCGGGGATGTAGTTCTGCGTGAGGTCGTACTTCGCGCCGTTCGAGTTGCCCAGCGTGGATTCCGCGGCGAGCGCGGAGCGGCGGGACCGGCCGGCGCGTTCGGCCCGGACCACGTCCCAGTTCCAGATCCCGTCCACCCGTTGGGGCCGGTGACCGGCCGCGATCGCGTCGGCGTCCCACCGTCGCGAGTGCGCGAACTCCGGCGCGGCGTAGAGGTCGTCCGGGAGCGGGGACAGCCGCAGGTACTGCCGGACCCGCGGATACCAGGTCGCCGCCATTTCGGCGTAGTCGAGTCGACGGCCGAAGGCCTGCTCGAACAGGTGCCGTTCGGGCGCGATCATCACGCCGGTGAACACCACCGAGCCACCACCGACGGCGGCGCCGCGCCACACCGACAGGCCGGGGTAGTCGGTGACGTCGAGGACTCCGGCGAAGTCGTCACAGACCACCGGCAGCCCGGTCGGGTTCGTGAACCGCGTGCGGTGGTGGAGGCCGCGGCCGTCGGCGAGCATGTCGGTGGTGAAGATCTCCCGCCACGGATCCCGCGGCCAGCGCAGCCCGCGTTCGAGCACGGTGACCCCGAGACCGGCCTCGGCGAGGCGCAGCGCGGCGACGCTGGCGCCGAAGCCCGACCCGACGACCAACGCCTCCGAATGGGGCGGCGGGGTCGGCGGCTCGGCGAACAGCTCCGGAACGAGCCGCCGGTAGGTGTCCGGGCCGACCGGCAACGCGGCCGCGTCGCGTGGAGTCAGCGCCGCCGGACCCAGCACGGCGGGCGCGAGCAGCGCGGCGCCCCCGACGCTCCTGAGAAACGCACGACGATCCACGAACTCGCCCCCTCGGTACGACCCGACCCGCCACGGTGGTCGCATCGTCGGCGACCGCGCCCGGCAGCCTAGCGGGTTTCCGGTGTGGTTCGGGCGACACCCCGGCCGGTTTTATTGACCTGTTCCAGAAAGGGGGTCGATACTGGGCGCATGCGAGACGCCGGAACCCACCCGGACCCGCGCATGCAGCTGCGCGATGCGGGTCTGCGAGTGACCGCGCCGCGCGTCGCAGTCCTTAACGCGGTCGCCGCCGCGCCGCATGCCGATGCCGACCGGATCACCGCGGCCGTTCGGGTCGAACTCGGATCGGTGTCCACCCAGGCCGTCTACGACGTGCTCAAGGCCTGCGTGGGGGCCGGGCTCCTGAGGCGCATCGAGCCCGCGGGCTCTCCGGCCCTGTTCGAGACCCGCACCGGGGACAACCACCACCACGTGGTGTGCCGCGGATGCGGCACCGTCGCCGACGTCGACTGCGCCGTCGGCCACGCACCCTGCCTGGACCCCTCCGACACCCACGGCTTCGACATCGACGAGGCCGAGGTCGTGTACTGGGGGATGTGCCCGCGGTGCCGGGTCGATCAGCGCTGAGCGGTCACCAGTTCGACCACCAGTACACGGCGCAGGCCAACAGGAACAGCAGCACGGTGTCCATCACGCCTCCCCACGTAGTGCTCACCACCATCATGCGCCGGGACGGTCGGTCGCGCCGTCGCGCGTCAGTCCATGAAGCGGGCCAGGAACTCGACCAGCAGGCGTTCGGCGACGGGCTCGGGGAGGGCTTCGATCAGGGCGAGGAGCTCGGCCATCGGGCCGCCGAGGCCGGCCGCCGGGTCGAGGCCGACCATCGACAGGACGGCCGCGCAGTTCTCGCTCGTCAGGTCCTCGGGCCGGATCTGCCGGGCGGCCGCGACGAAGTCGGCGGGGGCCTGTGCGCCGGGCACGGCCCGAACGGTGTCCGCCGCCGCGGTCAGCGCGTCGGCGAGCTCGACCACCACCGACTCGGTGACCGGGGTGATCGTCAGGTGCGTCGTGCGGGGCAGCCGAGTGCCGTCGGGCTGGGTGCGGCCGGGTTGCGGCTGCAGCGTCCAGCCGAGGTCCTTCACCGCGTCGGCCCACCGGTGCGGGTCCACCCGCCCTTCCGGAGCCGCGCCCTCGTCGGTCGCCACCGCCAGCAGCGGTCCGACCGGGTCGCCGACCACCCGCAGCCCGTCGATGGCGTCGACGGACTTCCGTAGCTGCTCCGCAGCCCGCGCGATCCGCCCCGTCAGCTCCGCGAACCCGGACCGGCCGAGCGCCCGGGACACCGCCCAACCCGCCGCGACCGGCATCACCGTCCGCGATCCCAGCATCGTCGGGTTCACGACCGCGTATCCCGGCCACGCGCTGGTCGCGAACCACTGCCTGCGGTGCCGATCCCGATCCCGGTACAGCAACACCGACACCCCCTTCGGGGCGTAGCCGTACTTGTGCAGGTCCACCGACAGGCTCGCGACCCCCGGCACCCGCAGATCCCATGCGGGACGGTCCTCCGCACCCGGCCACCACGGCAGCACCCAGGCGCCGATGCAGCCGTCCACGTGCACCGGAACACCCTGCTCTGCGCAGACTTCCGCGATCTCGTCGACGGGGTCGAGCGCACCGTGCGGATACGACGGCGTCGACGCGACCACCAGCGCCACCGACTCGTCGAGCGCGGCCGCGACGCTCTCCGGCCGCAGCCGGCAGGTGTCCGGGTCCACCGGCACCACCCGCAGTCGCAGGTCCAGGTAGTGGGCGGCCTTGACGAACGCGGCGTGCGCGGTCGATCCGATCACGAGGGTGGGCCGGTCGTCGCGGCCGGTCGCCGCGCGCCAGGAGTCGCGGGCCGACTTGACCGCCAGCAGGCAGCTCTCGGTGCCTCCGCTGGTGACCGATCCGACCACCCCGTCGACACCCTCGGCGAGCACCGACCGCGCCAGCGCGACCAGGTCCCGTTCGAGGGTCGCGACGGACGGGAACGTGGTCGGGTCGAGACCGTTGAGCGACTGGACCTTTCGGGCCGCCGCCCCGGCGAGGTCGTCGAGGCCGGCGACGCCGGGGTCGTAGACGTACGAGAGCAGGTGGCCACCCGACGTCGGGGCGTCGGCGGCCCGCAACTCGTCGAGCCGGGACAGGATCTCCTGCGCGGAGTGTTCGAACTGCATTCTCTAGCCCCTGTTCCGTTCCTCGGCCGCCAGCCGATACCGGCGGAGAACCAGCATGCTCACCGTGACCAGAAGCGCCGGTGCGGCGGTGAACGCCAACGCGATGCCGGTCAGAGCGGTGTGGGACTGGGCGGCGACGTCGTCGCCGTCCGACGAGACGAACCCGGTCGCCGCGAGGATCAGCAGCACCAGTGCCGGTCCGAGCGCCATCGCCACGGTCTCGGCCGCCGTCCACACTCCGCTGAACGCGCCGGCCCGCACCGACCCGCCGGTCCGCTCCTCGTGGTCGCTGATCACGTCCGGCAGCATCGACATCGGCAGCATCTGCATTCCCGCGTACCCGATGCCGGCGACCGCGACCACCGGATAGATCCACGGGCCGGCCCCGGCCAGCAGTCCCAGCAGCGCGAGCGTGGCGGCGAGGAACAGGGAGGAGGCGAGCAGGAACGCGCGCTGCTTCCCCCACGCCCGCACCAGGCGGATCCACAGCGGCATCACCGCGACCGCGGGGCCGACCAGCGCCGCGAACAGGATCGACACCGCGCCCTCGGAGTCCAGCAGATACGTCGCCACGTACTGCGCGCCGCCGAGCATCGTGCCGGTCGCCAGCGCCTGCAGCGCGAACGTCGCAAGCAGCACGCGGAACGGCTCGCTCGCGCGCACCGCGGCCAGGGTGTCGGCGAACCCGTGCGCGGCACCGGAATCGGCGACGGATCGCGCGGGACCACGGGGAGCGATCGCCCAGGCGGCCGACATGCCCGCGCCGAGCAGCACTCCCGCGACGACGCCCATCACCAGGTACCCGGTCCGCCCGCCGCCGATCTCGCGCAGCGCGGGCCCGCCCGCGCCGAACAGCAGGATCGCGACGCCGAGCAGCGCGACCCGCCACGACATCAGGCGGGAGCGCTCGTGATAGTCCTCGGTCAGTTCGGCGGGCAGCGCGATGTACGGCACCTGGAACAGTGCGAACGCGATCGCCGCGAGGATGAACGAGACACCGACCCACAGGCTGCTCGCCGCGGTGGACAGCCCGGCCGGCACCGCGAACGTGAGGGCGAAGAACACCGGCAGCGTGAGTGCGCCGAGCAGCAGGAACCGCCGGCGCGTGCCCGTCCGCGCGGCCGCGGCGTCGCTGCGCGCCCCGACCAACGGGTTGACCAGCACGTCCAGCGCCTTCGGGGCGAAGACCACCACGCTCGCGGCGACCGCGGGCACCGCGAGCGTGTCGGTGAGGTAGTAGGCGAGCACGAGCCCGGGCAGGGTCGCGAAGCCGCCGGTACCGACCGAACCCAGCGAATACCCGGCGACGGTCGACCTGCTCAGGCGCGGGGGAGCGAGGGTCATGCGGTCAACATAGGACATTTGTCCAGGTTGCGACGAGGGTTGCGCGCACCCCCGTTGCGGGGCTCGGAACGGCGGGACGCCCCTCACCGTGGCGGTGAGGGGCGTCCGTCCTTCAGTGGGATCGGGACCGTCAGGAACCGAAGATGTTCTCCAGCGAGCCGAGGCTGCCGCCGCCACCGGGGTTGCCCGGCGCGGACACGGTCACCGTGGAGGCCGTGGAGGTCGACTCCTTGAACCCGGTGCTGCCGGTGTACACCGCGGTGATCTGGCGGGCGCCGGTCTCACCGAACGCGTACGGCAGGACGGCCTTGCCGTCGACGACGTTCACGGCCTCGCCGATCGGGGTGGTGCCGTCCATGAAGCGCACAGTGCCGGTGGTGACCGCGTCACCGGACTCGGTCTTGACCGTCGCGGTCAGGTTCACCGGATCGCCCTTCGTCGCCGTCGCCGGCGCCTCGAGCGTCGTCACCGTGGCCACCTCGACCGGCACCGGATCGGTGACGGTCACCGTCTTCGCCTGCCCGGTCGAGCCGTTGAAGCCGTCCGCGCCGCTGTAGACGGCGGTGATCGAGTGGTTGCCGGCGCTGGTGAACGTGTGTGCCAGCTTCGCGCCGCCGTCGACGAGTGCGATCGGGCCGCCGATGTCGGTGCCGCCGTCCTTGAACTGGACGGTGCCGCCGACCGCGTCGGTGTTCTCCGGGGACTTCACCAGTGCCCAGAGGTCCACGGATTCGCCGGTGGTCGCGTTGCCCGGCACGTTCAGCGTCGTGGTGGTGTCGACGACGTCGACCGAGACCTCGATCGCCCCCGCGGACGCGGTGGACGGGCGGTGCGTCGTGTCACCGGAGTACCCGGCGGTGATGTCGTGGGTGCCGACCGTGGTGAACGTGTGGCTCAGCGTGGCGGTGCCGCCGGTGACCGGGGCGGTGCCGAGAACGGTTGCGCCGTCCTTGAATTCGACGGTGCCGGTGGCCTCGGCGGGGGTGACGGTGGCGGTGAGGTCGACGGCGGTGCCGGTCTTGGCGGTCGCCGGGACGTTCAGCGTGGTCGTCGAGTCGACGATGACCGGGTCGGTGGAGACCTCCACCGTGCCGGCGCCCGAGGTCGACGTGTTGTGCCCGGTGTCACCGCTGTAGACGGCGGTGATGCTGTGGGTGCCGTCGGCGGTGAACGTGTGGTTCAGCGTGGCGGTGCCGCCGGTGACCGGGGCGGTGCCGAGAACGGTTGCGCCGTCCTTGAATTCGACGGTGCCGGTGGCCTCGGCGGGGGTGACGGTGGCGGTGAGGTCGACGGCGGTGCCGGTCTTGGCGGTCGCCGGGACGTTCAGCGTGGTCGTCGAGTCGACCATGTTGACCGAGACGTCGACGGTCGCCGCCGCGGACGTCGAGGGGCGATGCGTCGCGTCACCGGAGTACACCGCGGTGATCGCGTGCGCCCCGGTCGTCGTGAACGTGTGGTTCAGGGTCGCGGAGCCGTCCGTCACCGGGACCGGCGCACCGATGTCGGTCGCGCCGTCCTTGAACTGCACCGTGCCGGTCGCGCCTGCCGGGGCGACGGCGGCGGTCAGGTCGACCGCGGTACCGGTCTTCGCGGTGGCCGGGGCGGTGACCGTGGTGGTGGAGTCGACGATCACCGGATCGGTCGTGACCTCCACCGGGCCCGCCGCGGAGGTGGACGGGTGGTGCGTGGCGTCGCCGCCGTAGACGGCGGTGATGCTGTGGGTCCCGTTCGCGGTGAACGTGTGGTTCAGCGTCGCGGTCCCGCCCGTGACGGGTGCGGAGCCGAGAACGGTTGCACCGTCCTTGAATTCGACGGTGCCGGTCGCGTCGTTCGGGGCGACGGTGGCGGTGAGGTCCACCGCGGTGCCGGTCTTCGCGGTCGCCGGGACGTTCAGCGTCGTGGTGCTGTCGACGACAACCGGACCCGCATTGTTGACCGTGATCGTGGCCAGCGGGCCGGCGCCGGCGTTGAGTGCCGCGTCCTTGTTGTCGCGCGGGGTGCAGCGAGTCGGAGCCCACTGGGTGCCGCCGAGGAACGACGCGCGCGGCAGGAAGGAGTAGTAGTTCTCGTTGTTGTTGTAGCTACCTGCATTTCCGGCCGTGCGGATGGTCGGGGTGATCACGCCCGGCGCGGTTGCCGTCACCGTCACGTCGATCGCGGGCAGCCGGAACCAGCTGTCGCCGCCGGTCGAGTTTCCGTTGAGGTCCTTCTGCAGCTTCGGGGCCCGGATCCCGCCCTCGCTGTTGGTGCTGTTGTTGCCGCCGTTGGCGATGACCTCGTTGTTGCCCGACAGGCGCAGGAGGGTGCCCGCGGGATCCGCCGCGCCGGAGGTGTTGATGCGCAACACGCTCGGCGCGACGCCGTCGAGGTTGACGCCGGTCCCGGGTACCACCGATGCGCTGACGAAGGTGGCGTTGGCCGGGATGTTGTAGTCCACCTTGAGTCGAGAGATGTTCGTGGTCGTCGCACCGGACTCGCTGTTCGGGTACGACGACCCGCCGGGCTGGATCCGGTACGTGAACGTCTCACCGGCCTCCACCGATGCCGGCGCGTCGACCGTCATGGAGGTTGCCGCGGTCTTGTGAACCGTGAGCACGGCGCTCGCCTGGCAGGAGTTGGTGAAGGGAAGGGTTGTGGCTGCTGCGCTCGCCGGCGTGGCGGTGAACATCATGCCCGCGACGACCGCGGCAGAGGTGACCGGCACGGCGAGACTCCGCGCTGAGGGTGTGGACATCGAATCTCCTTGCGCCCCTCGGCGGGCAGCCGGTAGGGCCTCGGGTGGTTGAAATTCACAACACCATGCCAGCGACGGTGAGATTCCGTTGCAGTTTCGAGACAATTCACCTGCGGGTGAAGTCGAATTTTCAACTGTTTAACGAAAGCGCTGTGACCTGCGGATTTTAGGGAACCATGGTGAGCCGGTCCGAGGCCGAATCGGTCATTTTGCCCCGCGGGATCGCCGACTGCGTGCGGTTTTCGAAAATCAGTTCAGCGGGGTGCCGTCTCGCACGCGACCCCGTCGCCGTCGCCGTCCAGGTCGGGCCGGTACCCCGGCGAGCCGGCGTGCAGTGGTGCGGCTCCGGCGGCCCGGGCGGCCGCGCAGGTCGGATACCGGACGGCACCCGGGTCCGCGGGCGCCGCCGGAGTCGCGGGTGCCGGCGCGGGGTCGGCGCCACCGCACCCGCTCAGCACCCGCGCGATCGCGTCGCGTTCGGCGGGCGTCACCCACAGTCGGTACGCGGCCTTCACCTCGACCTGCCGGGCCACGTACGTACAGCGGTAGGCCCGGCGGGGCGGCAGCCACGTCGCGGCGTCCCCGTCGCCCTTCTGCTGGTTCACCGCGCCCCCGACCGCCTGCAGGTTGCGGGGGTCGTTCGCGAGGTCGGTCCGCGTCGCCTCGTCGAGCTGCTGTGCGCCGGTCTGCCAGGCGTTCGACAGCGACACCAGATGGTCGACCTGCGCCAGGGGTGAGGTGTCCGGTCCGGATTCGAAACTTCCTGTCTCGCCGGTGTATTCGTCGAACAGTGTGCCGGACACGACCTTGCAGCCGGCGGTGCCCGCCTTCGTCGTGGCGTCGGTCAGATCGCGGCGCAGCACGTCGTTGCGGGTGTCGCATCCGTTGTGGCCGCCCGCGACGCGCACGTCGTCGGTCCACGCCTGGCCGAACAGGTCGCGCGAGTACCCGGTCCTCGGGGCACGGCCCTTCACCGGCAGCGTCGCCAGCAGTGCCAGCGCGTCGGTGTCCGGCACACTCGCCACCCCGGCCGGCGGGCCAACGGCCTCCACCGAGGTCGCGGTGTCGACGGCCGGCGACGGGGCCGCCGAGTCGACCGCGGCGGAACAGGACACCGTCCACGTCGCGGCCGACAGCAGGACCGCAACGCGGGCCGCGCGATACGCGAGTCGGGGCGTGGCGGTGTCGATCGGGCGCTCCTGGGGTCGTGGCGTGCACCACACTGTGCCCTGGCCGGTTGCGTGTGAGCCCTGCGGGGTCGTCCCGAGGTCGTTAGCCTCGACGCCATGCGAATCAAGATGTGCGGAATCCATGTCATCGATCCCGCCGCGGCGTTCGACTTCTACACGAAGACCCTCGGCTTCGAGGAGCTCCTCGCCGTACCCGAACATCTGCTGTACATCGTCAGGTCCCCGGAGGACCCGGACGGTGTCGGCCTGCTGCTCGAACCGAGCGACAATCCGATCGCGACCGCCTACCGCGAGGGTGTGTACGGCCTCGGGTTGCCGTCCATCGTGTTCGGTGTCCCGGATGTGCGAGCCGAGTACGAGCGGCTGATCGGGCTCGGTGTCCGGTTCACCGGCGAGCCGACCAGCGACCCGTCCGGTGTGTCGGCCGTCTTCGACGACACCTGCGGAAACCTGGTGCAGATCCACCAGGACTGACGAGCGGGCGTCCCGACGCGACACGCCGCGTTGCGAACTCCGGGCCTACGCCTGGTCCCGCGGCTGCCCGTCGATCCACCGGGCCAGGAACGTGGTCGCCAGGTCGATGACATCGTCGAGGGCGCCTGCCTCCTCGAACAGGTGGGTCGCGCCCGGCACCACCGCGACCTCGACGGGTCCGGGGATGCACTTGGCCGCCCGTCGGTTGAGTTCGAGCACGAGGCGGTCGTGACCGCCGACGATGAGCAACGTCGGTGCGCCGACCCGCCGCAGCGCGGCCCCGGCCAGGTCGGGGCGGCCGCTGCGCGAGACGACGCCCCGGACCCGTTCCGGCCGGTCGGCCGCCGTGGTCAGTGCGGCCGCGGCGCCGGTGCTCGCGCCGAACAGGGCATCCGGGAGTTCGACGTGGGTGCCGAGCCAGTCGACGACCGCGGTCAGCCGCGCCGACAGCCGGGGGATGTCGAAGCGAAACTCACGGGTGTGGAGGTCGATTCGTGTCTCCTCCTCGGTCAGCAGATCCACCAGGAGAGTCGCGAATCCGGTCGCTCGCAGCCCGGCCGCGACGTGCCGGTTGCGGGGGCTGTGCCTGCTGCTGCCGCCGCCGTGCGCGAACGCCACGACACCCCGGGCCCGGTCGGGCACGCAGAGGTCACCGTCCAGCGTCACGCCCGCGGCGTCGAACCGCAGGGTGCGCTCACCGATCCCGTCACCGGCCACCCGCGTCCACTTCTTCCCGGCCGTCCTCGTGTGGCCGATGCTACGCGGCCGAGACCGTCGTCGACGTGGACGATCGGACATGTTTCCGAGCACTTCGGACATTCCGCGGCTCGTCCGACCTCCCTAATGTCGTGTGCGGCAACACAAACGACTGAGGAGGGAACCCCCATGCAGGCTGTGATCCAGAACGTCCTCGGCGCTCCCGAGGTGCTCGAGACCGTGGAGGTAGAGCGACCCGTGCCGCGCCGCGGCGAGGTCCTCGTCCGGGTGCACGCGAGCGGCGTCAACCCGGTCGACGCGGCCGTCCGGTCGGGAGCGTTCCCGCTGCTGGGCGCCCCGCCGTTCGGGGTCGGCTGGGACATCTCGGGTGTGGTCGAGGAGGCCGGCGCAGGATCTCGGTTCGCGGTCGGTGACGAGGTCTACGGCATGCCGCTGTTCCCGCGAGCGGCGACCGGCTACGCCGAGTACGTCCTGGCGCCGTCGACCCAGGTGGCGTCCAAGCCCGCCACCCTCGACCACGTGCAGGCCGCGGCGCTGCCGTTGGCCGCGCTCACCGCCTGGCAGGGCCTGGTGGGTGCGGCGGGGGTGGGCGCCGGCGACCGGGTCCTGATCCACCGGGCGGCGGGCGGTGTCGGACACCTGGCGGTGCAGATCGCGAAGGCCCGCGGTGCGCACGTGATCGCCCTGGCGAGCGCGGCGAAGCACGACTTCGTCCGCGGACTCGGTGCCGACGAGGTGATCGACCATCGGGTCACCGACTTCACCGAGATCCTCGGCGACCTCGACGTCGTCTTCGATTCCACCGGGCAGGGCGCGCGGTCGCTGCGTGTGCTGCGGCCGGGCGGCACCCTGGTGAGCATCGTCGAGCACCGGGACCACGAGTTGGCGGCGCACGTCGAGTCGGCGGGCCGCCGCTTCGCCGGGGTCTCGGTGGAGCCGGACCACGCTGCGCTGGAGGCGATTGCCGAACTCGTCGACGCCGACCGGATCCGGCCGCACGTCACCGAGACGTTCGCCCTCGCCGACGTCGCGAAGGCGCACGAGCTGATCGAGACCGGCCGGGTGCGGGGCAAGATCGTGCTGAGGGTCCGCTGAACGCGACGACCGTATCGTGGGGCTCCGAACGACACCGGCCGAGGGACGAGGGAGGGCGAGGGGCGTTGGACATCCTGACCGAGGCGTTGGCGTCGATGCGGACCGGGAGTCCGTCCTCGGTGCGCACCGAGGGTTGCGCACCGTGGGGGCTGCGGCTCCCGCCCGTCGCGGGCGCCGGCTTCCACGTCGTCCTCTACGGCAGCTGCTGGCTGGTGCCGCTGGAGGACGCGTCGCACCTGCAGCCGATCGCGCTCAGCCCCGGCGACGTCGTCTTCCTGCGCGACGGCCGCGGCCACATCCTCGCCGACCACCCCTCCACGCCGGCCCACGAGGAGGAGGCCGGGCAGTTCCGTCCGGGATCGCCGATCGGCACGCTGTCGCTCGGCGGCGACGGCCCGCGCACCAGCCTGCTGTGCGGCAACTACCGCCTCGACCAGCGGCGCCCCCACCCGCTCGTCCGCCAGCTCCCCGAGGTGGTCCACCTGCCGACCCGGCACGGCCGCCACCCCGAGCTGAGCGCGGCGGTGCAACTGCTCGGGGCGGAACTGGAGAACCCCCGGATCGGGTCGGACGGCATCGTGCCCGCGCTGATCGACTCGCTGCTGCTGTACATCCTGCGGGCCTGGCTCGAGGCCCAGCCCCGCGCGGACGCCGCGGGCTGGGCGGCAGCGCTCG
Organism: Rhodococcus olei; assembly: GCF_039540555.1. Classification (NCBI taxonomy): domain Bacteria; kingdom Bacillati; phylum Actinomycetota; class Actinomycetes; order Mycobacteriales; family Nocardiaceae; genus Rhodococcus; species Rhodococcus olei. The sequence continues at coordinate 115,989 of NZ_BAABFB010000048.1, forward strand.
GCGATCCCGCGGTCGCGCCCGCGCTGGCGGCCGTCCACGCGGACCCGTCCGCGCGGTGGACCGTCGACTCGCTGGCCGACCGGGCGGGTCTGTCCCGCGCCGCGTTCGCCCGGCGGTTCGCCACCCTGGTCGGTGAACCCCCGATGGCCTACCTGACCCGGTGGCGGATGTCCACCGCGGCCACGCTGCTGCGCGAATCCGACGCGCCGCTGAGCGCCGTCGCCGCCCGGACCGGGTACGGCTCGGAGTTCGCGTTCGCGAAGGCCTTCCGGCGGGAGTACGGGCTGGCTCCCGGGGCCTACCGCCGTCAGGCGCGGGCGGCCTGACCCACCGGGTCGTGCGGGTGCCGGGGGCACCCGGAACGCAACGAAGGCGCCATCCGCTGTGCGAATGACGCCTTCGAAGACCGTCGGGGTGGCGGGATTTGAACCCACGACCTCTTCGTCCCGAACGAAGCGCGCTACCAAGCTGCGCCACACCCCGGTCTTGCCGACCACCCGTTCCCGGGCAGCCAGCAAAGCTTAGCGTACGACTGCCGAAGAAAGCGAAACGCCTGGTTGGACCCCCTGTTTTGGTCCTTTTTCGGGTGCCGGGACGAGGGTCAGGAGGGTCGCCTCGGGGCGGCAGCAGAACCGGGCCGGCGCGTATGGCGACGTGCCGATACCCGCCGAGACGTGCAGCTGCATGTGAGCGCCCCATCGCGACGGGCCCTTCACCCGCGACCGGTCCAGCTGACAGTTCGTCACCAGGGCCCCGTAGAACGGCAGGCACAGCTGGCCGCCGTGCGTGTGCCCGGCGAGCACCAGGTCGTAACCGTCGTTCGCGAATCGGTCGAGCACCCGCGGCTCGGGGGAGTGCGTGATGCCGAGCTTGAGGTTCGCCATCGGGTTCGGCGCCCCGGCGACGGTGTCGTAGCGGTCCCGCTTCAGGTGCGGGTCGTCGACGCCCGCAGTCGCGATCCGCACACCCGCGACCTCGAGTTCGCGGCGGGTGTGGGTCACGTCCAGCCAACCGCGCTCGGTGAACGCCGCGCGCAGGTCCTGCCACGGCAACGGCTCACCGAAGGTGCGCTTGTGCTCCTTCTTGAAGTACTTGAACGGATTCTTCGGCTTCGGACCGAAGTAGTCGTTGCTGCCGAAGACGAACAGCCCGGGGCGCGCCAGGAGCCCGCCCAGCGACTGCACCACGGAGGGGACCGCCCGCGGGTGCGACAGGTTGTCGCCGGTGTTGACCACCAGATCCGGCTCGAGCCGGTCCAGCTCCCGCAGCCAGTTCTGCTTGAGCTTCTGCCCGGGCGTCATGTGCAGGTCGCTGATGTGCAGCACCCGCAGCGTCGACGAGCCCGGCTCCAGGACCGGCATCGTCACCTCGCGCAGGGTGAAGGCGTTCCGCTCGATCAGCGAGGCGTAGCCGATGCCGAGGGCAGCGGCACCCGCCAGTCCGGCGGCTGTTCCGCGGAGGGTGGTGCGTGGGTTGTCGAACACCAATTCAGGATACGCAGCGGTCGCAAACGACATGCGCGGCGCCGGTGCGGGCGCGTAGCGTTCGAAACCATGCCCGACTCCACAACCACCCTGAAGTCCACGCTCCGCGCCGACATGACGGCCGCGATGAAGGCCAAGGACACCCTCCGTCTCCAGACCCTGCGGATGGTCCTCGCCGCGATCCAGACCGAGGAGGTCTCCGGCAAGGAAGCCCGCGAACTCACCGACGACGACGTGCTCAAGGTGCTCGCCAAGGAGTCGAAGAAGCGCGGCGAGGCCGCCGAGATCTACACCGAGAACGGGCGCGGCGAGCTCGCCGCCAACGAGCGGGCCGAGGCGCAGATCATCGACGAGTACCTGCCGACGCCGCTCACCGATGCAGAACTCGCGGACGTCGTCGACACCGCGATCGCCCAGGTCGCCGAGGACATCGGCGAGCGGCCCGGGATGAAGCAGATGGGGCAGGTCATGAAGGCCGCGACCGCGCTCGCCGGCGGCAAGGCCGACGGGTCACGGATCTCGAAGGCGGTCAAGGACCGCCTCTAGGCGCTTCGCGCCCGGTGCGCAGGGGGCGGCTCCGCTGCGCTTCGCGCCCGGTGCGCAGGGGGCGGCTCCGCTGCGCTTCGCGCCCGGTGAGTGATCGTCACCCCGGTTGGGGTGACGATCACTCACCACGCGACGTGCCCGCTACCGCGGCAGTGGCAGCGGCGGAAGCGGCGGGAGGCCGGGCAGCTGGATCTGGACCTGGCCGGGCGCCGGGGCGGCCGGGCCTGGCGCCGGGGCCTGCCGGAGCGTGCCGTCGCTGACGTACAGCGTCACCGCCGACCCCGGCACCGCCGACCCCGCCGGCGACGAGCTCAGCACGGTGCCCTTGGCGCCGTCACCGGCGGTCGTGACCGCGTTCACACCGAACCCGGCGGCCTTGAGGGCCGCGGTCGCCTGCGACTCGCTCATCCCCGCGACGTTCGGTACCTGTGCGTTCTGGGAGCCACGCTGGTACTTCGGGTCGATCGGGGGCAGCGCGGTGGCCCCGAACCGATCCACGACCGGCATCATCGCCTTGAACCAGGTCTGCGCCGGTTCGTTACCGCCGTAGACGTTGCCGCTGCCGCACTGACGCAGCGGCGACGTGCAGATCTCCTTCGGGGTCGGCGAGTCCGCGTACACGTAGACGGCGCCGGCGAGGTTGTTGGTGAATCCCAGGAACGCCGACGACATGTGCGACTCGGTCGTACCGGTCTTGCCGGACATCGGGAGCTTCCACCCGTTGGCGCCCGCGGCGGCCGCCGAGGTGCCGCCGGGCTGGTCGTCCTTGCTCAGCGCGTTCGCCAGGGTGTCGGCCAGCCCGGGTTCGACGACCTGTTCGCAGGCCTGCTGCGTGATCGGGACCGGCTTGCCGGCGCGGTCGTAGATCGAGTCGATCGGCGTCGGCGGGCACCACTTGCCGTGCGAGGACAGGGTCGCGGCCACGTTCGACAGCTCCAGCGTGTTGATCCACGTCGGACCCAGGGTGAACGAGCCCAGGTTCTGCTGCTTCTGCATGTCGGCCATCGACAGCCCGTCCCCGTAGCCGGAGGTGCCGGGCTGCGCGTACGACCGCATGCCGAGACGGACGGCCATGTCGACGGTCGGGGTCACGCCCACCGACTCGATCAGCTTGACGAACGCCGTGTTCGGAGACTGCGCGAGCGCGTCGGTGACCGACAGCGCCGGCGGGTACTTGCCTGCGTTCTCGACGCAGTAGGTCGCGGCCGGGCAGCCCCGGGCACCGCCGTTACCCATCCCCTTGACGTCGACGCGGCCCGGAACCTGCAGGATCGCGCTGGTACCGAGGCCCTTCTCCATCGCCGCCGCGGTGGTGAAGATCTTGAAGATCGATCCCGCGCCGGTGCCGACGAGCGAGTACGGCTGCGGTTGCACCGTTTCGTTGATCGCGCCGTTGAGGCCGTAGTTCCGGCTGCTGCTCATCGCGAGCACGCGGTGCTGGTCCTGGCCGGGCTGCACGACGTTCATCACCTCGGCGACCCCCTCGGTGGTGGGCTTCGCGGTGGCGGTGAGCGCGGCGTGCACCGAGTTCTGCACGGTCGGGTCGAGGGTGGTCTTGATCAGCATCCCGCCCTTCTCGACCTGTTCGCGGCTGATCCCGGCGTTCGCGAGGTACTGCAGCGCGTAGTCGCAGAAGAACCCGCGGTCGCCGGCCGCGATGCACCCGCGGGGCAGCGACTTCGGTTCCGGCAGCACACCGAGCGGCTGCTGCTTGGCGGCCCGGATCTCGTCGGCCCGATCCGGGATGTTGACGATCATCGTGTCCAGCACGGTGTTGCGCCGCTCGAGCACGCCCTCGGGGTTGGTGTACGGGTTCAGCGCCGAGCTGGACTGGACCATGCCGGCCAGCATCGCGGCCTGGGTGAGGTTCAGGTCCTTCGCGTCGACCCCGAAGTAGGTCTGGGCGGCGTCCTGGATGCCGAACGACGCGTTGCCGAACGGAACCAGGTTCAGGTAGCGGGTGAGGATCTCGTCCTTGGTGAGCTTTTTGTCCAGCGTGAGCGCCATCCGGATCTCCCGGATCTTGCGGGCCGGGGTGGTCTCGATCGCGGCGCGACGCTCGGCGTCGGTCTTCGCGACCACCAGCAGCTGGTAGTTCTTCACGTACTGCTGGTCGATCGTCGACGCGCCCTGCTGGACCTCCCCGCTGGTGGTGTTCGTCAGGAAGGCGCGCACCGTGCCCTGCCAGTCGACGCCCTGATGGTCGGCGAACCTGCGGTCCTCGACGGACACGATCGCCAGCTTCATGTCGTTGGAGATCTTGTCGCTCGGCACCTCGAATCGGCGCTGCTCGTACAGCCACGCGATCGGGTTGCCCTGGATGTCGACCATCGTCGACACCGCGGGCACGTCACCTTCGACGAGTTCGGCGGAGACGTTGTCGACGGTGTCCGCGGCGCGGTTCGACACGATGCCGAACCCACCGGCGAGGGGGAACATGACACCCGCGAGGAGTGCGCCGGCCAGGGCCGTGCATCCGGCGAGTTTCGCGACTGTCTTTGCGATGGGCACGAAGACAGGGTACGTGGCTCCCTCGGTCGGGCTGCGCCGCGCGACCAGCCGGTTCGATCTGGCTGGACGTCCGTACCAAAAAATCGGCCAGGCATCTTGCGCGGACCGTTATACATTGCCTAAATTGTGATCCAGTGTGATTCACATAACACTGGATCGGGAATGTGGTGAGCATCGCTCATGTTAGGGGCGGTTCACGCACTTCCAGAGCGTCAGCGAGGGCGACGCTTGTACTGCAGGAGGGGCAGAAGATGACCGTGACCACCCCGGGCCACCGGTTGGACGTAGAAGAGGCCGAGGCCCGCATTGCATGGGTTACGCAGGCGCGATGCCGCACGGTCGACCCTGATCAGCTGTTCGTTCGCGGCGCCGCCCAGCGCAAGGCCGCGACCATCTGCCGGCACTGCCCGGTTCTGATGCAGTGCGGCGCGGACGCACTGGACAACAGGGTCGAATTCGGAGTGTGGGGCGGGATGACCGAGCGTCAGCGCCGGGCGCTCCTCAAGCAGCACCCCGAGGTCGAGTCGTGGGCGGACTTCTTCGCGGCGCAGCGGAGCAACCAGGCGTCGATCATCTGAATCGCTGTCATTCGAACGAATGAACTTCGGCCGTCGGCCGGGACCCCCGGGTGGGTCCCGGCCGACGTGCTGCCGGAAGCCCGGCGCGACTCGGGTCAGCCTTCCCGGAGACGAAAGTCGGCGAAGTCGAATCCCGGCACGACGACGCAGCTGACCAGGGCGGGCTCGTCGCCCGCCGGGGTGGCGCGCTGCCAGTGTCCGGGTGGCACCACCAGCTGCGGGCGGTGGCCCGCACCGATGTCCGGGCCGAGCAGGTGCTCGGCCGGGGCGACCGGCTCCGGGCCGTCGCCGGCGAGATCGAGCCGGATCGGGCTGCCGCGGTGGTGCAGCCACAGCTCGGCGCCCCGGACGGTGTGCCAGCTCGACTGCTCGCCCGGGAGCAGCAGGAACAGGATCGCGGTGCCGGCACTGCGCTCGCCGGCGTAGCCCGCGGGCAGCCCGGCCGCGGGGATCGAGACGTCGCTGCGCCACGTCTCCCGGTACCAGCCGCCCTCGGGGTGGGGTGCCAGCTCGAGGCCGTCCGCCCAGTCCGGTAGCGCCGTCATCCGGCGATCCTCGCAGTTCCGGCCCGTCCGCGCAGGACATTGATCTCCACAAGAGTATGCTTGCCGATAGGCAACTAATCTCTCCGGAGGCGCACATGGCCCAACTGCCCACAGAGGACGAGGTCACCCGTCTCAAGATCGCGCTGATCCGCATCGTCCGGCTCGTCGACAAACAGGTCTCCGGCGGCGGACTCACCCGGACCCAGCTGTCGGTGCTCGGCACCGTCGCCCGCATCGGCCCGCTGGGCATCGGTGCACTCGCGGAGGCCGAGGGTCTGAATCCCACGATGCTGTCGCGGGTCGTCGGCAAGCTCGAGAACAACGGCCTGCTGCAACGCAGCACCGACCCCGCGGACCGGCGCGCGGCCCGGGTCGAGATCACCGCCGCAGGCGAGGAGCTGCACTGTCGGCTCCGGCGCGAACGCAGCGCCCTGCTCGCCGCCGCGCTGACCCGGCTGCCCGGCGACGACGCCGACGCCCTGCTCGCCGCGCTGCCGGCCATCGAGGCGCTGGTCCGGGAGATCGCGACCCCGTCGCGGTGACCGCGCTCGCCGACGCCCGCCGCGACACCTTCGTGTCGCTGGCCAACCGCAACTTCCGCCGCTACTTCACCGGTCAGGCGGTGTCGATGATCGGCACCTGGATGCAGACCGTCGCCCAGTCCTGGCTGGTTCTCCAGCTGACCGGGTCGGGTACCGCGCTCGGCTCCGTCGTCGCCCTCCAGACGCTGCCGGTGCTGCTGTTCGGCCCGTACGGTGGCGTCGTCGCCGACCGCCTCGACAAGCGCCGGCTGATGATCGGCCTGCAGTCGATGATGGGCGTGCTCGCGGCGGTCCTCGGCCTGCTCACCGTCACCGGCACCGTCCAGCTCTGGCACGTCTACGTGCTCGCGTTCCTGCTCGGGCTGGGCAACAGCTTCGAGAACCCGGCCCGCCAGGCGTTCGTCCTCGAGATGGTCGGCCCCGACGACCTGCGCAATGCCGTCAGCCTCAACTCGGTGCTCGTCAACGCGGCCCGGGCGGTCGGTCCCGCGATCGCGGGCATCGTCATCGCCGCCGGTGGGCTCGGCACCTGCTTCCTGCTCAATGCGCTCAGCTTCGTCGCCGTCGTCGTCTCCCTGGTCCGGCTCGACGTCGACACGCTGCGCCCGTCCCCGCCGGCGCGCCGCGAACCCGGGCAGCTGCGCGAGGGACTGCGTTACGTCGCCCGCACGCCGACGCTGCTGGTTCCGCTGCTGATGATGGCCCTGGTCGGGTGCCTGGCCTACGAGTTCCAGGTGGTGCTGCCGGTGCTTGCCAGCGACACGTTCGGCGGCGACGCCAGCGTCTACGGGTTCATGACCGCGGCGATGGGGCTCGGCGCGGTCGCCGGCGGGCTGTTCGTCGCGGCCCGCGGGCGCACCGGGATCCCGGCACTGGTCGCCGCGGCGGCCCTGTTCGGGGTCCTGATCGGGGCCGCCGCGCTGGCGCCGACGCTGGGGCTCGAACTCGTGGCGCTGGTGCTGGTCGGCGCCGCCAGCGTCGGCTTCCTGTCGATCGGCAACAGCACCCTGCAGCTCGAGTCGGAACCCCGGATGCGTGGTCGCGTGATGGCGTTGTGGTCGGTGGCCTTCCTCGGATCGACGCCGATCGGCGGGCCGATCGCGGGCGCGGTCGCCGAACAGTTCGGCGGCCGAGCCGGACTGCTGATGGGTGGCGTGGCCTGCCTGGTCGCGGCCGGCCTGGGCGCGCTCGTGCTGCGCCGGCACCGGAGGGTCGCGCTCGAGGAGAACCCGGTCAACCTCGACCGGTGAGCTGATCGGCGACGGCCCGCAGCGCCTCCAGGTCGGACACCTCGAACGGTAGCGACGGCACCCCGACCACGCGGACCCTCGGGTGCGCGCTGGTGAACCGGCTCAGCAGGCGCAGCTCCCGCTGCGCGGTCCGGGCACGTTCGGCGTGGATCCGCAGCACCGCCGCCGCCAGCGGATGCTCGCCCCGCGCGTCGAGCAGGTCCGCGGCCGCGCCCGCGTGGTCGGGCGGCAGCGAGCTCAGGGTCGGGTGGGTGCGGTTGAGCACGAGGCCCGCCAGCGGCATGCCCTCCGCGGAGAGCCGCTCGACGAAGAACGACGCCTCCCGCAGCGCGTCGGGTTCGGCGGCCGCGACCACGAAGAAGTGTGTGCCGGACGCCCGCAGCAGCTCGTAGGTGTGCGACGCCCGCTCCCGGAAGCCGCCGAACATCGACTCGAAGGACTGCACGAACGCCGACGCGTCCGAGAGCATCTGGCTGCCGACGACCGTCGACACCGCCCGCAACGCCAGTCCCATCGCGCCGGTCACCAGTCGTCCGATGCCGCGGCCCGGCGCCGACAGCAGCCGGATCATCTTCCCGTCCAGGAACGTGCCGAGGCGCTGCGGCGCGTCCAGGAAGTCGAGGGCGTTCCGCGACGGCGGGGTGTCCACGACCACCAGGTCCCACTCGTTGCTCGCCGCGAGCTGGCCCAGCTTCTCCATCGCCATGTACTCCTGCGTGCCGGAGAACGACGTGGCGACGGTTTGGTAGAAGGGATTCGCCAGAATCTGCTGCGCCTTCGCCGGCGAGGAGTGCTCGAGCACCATGTCGTCGAACGTGCGCCGCATGTTCAGCATCATCGCGTGCAGTTCGCCGGTCGCGCCCGGGGCCAGCTGCACCGGCTGCGGGGTGTTGCCGAGGTCCTGCACCCCGAGCGCCTGCGCCAGCCGTCGCGCCGGGTCGATCGTCAGCACGACCACCCGCCGGCCCTCCTCGGCGGCCCGCAACGCCATCGACGCCGCGGTCGTGGTCTTGCCGACGCCGCCGGACCCGCAGCACACGACGATCCGCGATGTCGGATCGGTGAGGATCGCGTCGACGTCCAGTGCCGCGCTCATCGGACGCCCTGCTCGGCGAGCTGCTCGGCCAGCTCGTAGAGCCCGCCCAGGTCGACGCCGTCGGTCAGCGCGGTCAGGTGCAGCCGCGCGACGTCGAGCTTGTCGAGTTCGACCGCGCTGTCGTCCTGCGTGGCGAGCGTCGCGGCGTGCTCGATCGTCTCGGTGAGCAGCCCGGCGAAGTCGCCCTCGGACAGGCGGATCCCGGCGGACTCCAGGCCGGCGTGGACCGCGGCGGCGTCGACGGTGCCCGCCGCGGCCGCCGCCATCGTCGCCGGAGGCAGGTACGCGGTGCCCGACCGGTTCACGATCACGGTGCCCAGCCGCAGGTCCGCGGCCTCGAGTTCCTGCACCGCGTCCGCGGTCTCCTGCACGGGCAGCGCCTCGAGCAGCGTCACCAGGTGCACCATCGTCTCGTCGGAGTGCAGCAGCCGGACGACCCCCTCCGACTGCGAGTGCACCGGCCCGCCCTTGGCCAGGTCCGCCATCGCCTTCGTCACGTCCAGGAAGCTACCGATCCGGCCGGTCGGCGGGGAATCGACCACCACCTCGTCGTACACCGGGACACCGTTTCGGTCGGTGCGGATCACGCACTCCTTGATCTTGCCGGTGACCAGGACGTCGCGCAGGCCCGGAGCGAGCGTCGTCGCGAACTCGATCGCGCCCATCCGCTTCATCGCCCGGCCCGCGAAGCCCAGGTTGTAGAACATGTCGAGGTACTCGAGGAACGCGGTCTCGATGTCCAGGGCGAGGGCGAACACCTCGCCACCGCCGTCGGCGACCGCGACCTTCGTCTCGGTCGGGGGGAGCGGGGGGACGTCGAACAGCTGCGCGATGCCCTGTCGCCCCTCCACCTCGACGAGCAGGACCCGGCGTCCGCCTGCCGCCAGGGCCAACGCCAAAGCCGCTGCCACGGTGGACTTTCCGGTGCCGCCCTTGCCGGACACGAAGTGCAGGCGGGCCTTGTCCGCCTTGGCCGGCCACTCGAAGACGGGTGTGTTCGCGGGTGCTGCCACCCCCCGAGCCTATAAGTCGCGGCGGCGAATCGGCGGGCGGCAGGCCCCGAATCGAGGTCCCGGCCGGTGCCGGGAGCTGTCCACGCAGGTCGTCCGGCACGGAGCCGTGGAGACCGCGGGGCGGGGCACTAGGCTCACCGGCATGAGCGAATTGACCACCTGGGAGTACGCGACCGTCCCGCTGCTGACCCATGCGACCAAGCAGATCCTCGACCAGTGGGGTGGGGACGGCTGGGAGCTGGTCACCGTGCTGCCCGGCCCGACCGGCGAGCAGCACGTGGCCTACCTGAAGCGTCCGAAGGGCTGAGCGCGATGGCTGACTGGAAGGCCCGGCTGGCCGAACTCGGCGTGGCGCTGCCGCCGGTCGCGGCACCGGTGGCCGCGTACGTGCCGGCGGTGCGCACCGGCGACCTCGTCTACACCTCCGGGCAGCTGCCGTTCGTCGACGGCGCCCTGCCGGTGTCGGGGAAGGTCGGCGGGAGCGTCGACGCCGACACGGCGAAGGAGGCGGCCCGCACCTGTGCGCTGAACGCGCTCGCCGCGGTCGACGCCCTCGTCGGACTCGACGCCGTGGTCCGGATCGTCAAGGTGGTCGGGTTCGTCGCCTCCGCCGACGGGTTCACCGGCCAGCCCGGTGTCGTCAACGGCGCGTCGGAGTTCCTCGGCGAGGTGTTCGGCGACGCCGGTGTGCACGCCCGGTCCGCGGTCGGGGTCGCGGAGCTGCCGCTCGGCGCCCCGGTCGAGGTGGAGCTGATCGTCGAGGTCCGCTGACCTGCAGTCGTTCTCGTCGGCCCGCCCACCGCACGTCGGTGGGCGGGCCGACGCCGTCTCGGTGACCGGACGGGCCCGGTGCCGCGCGGGCCGCTCCGTAGAGTGTGCGCATGACCCACGCACATCCGGCATACGCGCAACTGCGTCAGGTCACCCCGATCGCGGCGGTGATGCTGGAGAACAACCCGGGAATGATGACCCTCGACGGCACCAACACGTGGATCCTGCGGGCGCCCGGACGCGAGGAGTGCGTCGTCGTCGATCCCGGCGACGCCGACGAGGAACACCTGCGTCGGATCGCGGAGGTCGGTCCGGTCGCGCTGACGCTGATCACCCACCGGCACCACGACCACACCGGCGGGATCGACCGGTTCGTCGAGATGACCGGCAGCCCGGTGCGGGCGGTGGATCCGCAGTTCCGGCGGCACACCGACGCCGGGCTGCCCGACGGCGAACTGATCGAGGAGGTCGGACTCGCGATCCGCGTGCTGCGGACCCCCGGGCACACCAAGGACTCGACGTCGTTCGTGATCGAGGGGGAGGGGTCGGTGCTCACCGGCGACACCATTCTCGGTCGCGGCACGACCGTCCTCGACTCGACGGACGGCGACCTCGGCGACTACCTGTCGTCGCTGCGTGTGCTCATCGACCTCGGGTCCGGGCGCACGGTGCTGCCCGGGCACGGTCCGGAGCTGCCGGACCTGCAGGTCGTCGCCGAGCAGTACCTGGCGCACCGCGAGGAGCGGCTCGCCCAGGTGCGGGACGCGCTCGAGGTGCTCGGTCACGACGCCGCCGTGCGTGCGGTCGTCGAGCACGTCTACACCGACGTCGACGAGAAGTTGTGGCCGGTCGCCGAGCAGTCGGTGCGGGTGCAGCTGGACTACCTGCGGCCGTCGCACGAGTGAGCTGACCTGCATCGCCGGGTGACGAGCGCGGGACCCGGTCGCCGGTGCCGTCGGTTGTCGCACGTGACGCCGCTCGATCCGCCCGTAGCGCAGGACCGGGTCCCCTGGTCGGCGTACGGTGGCGAGGGGGACCGCGTGACGGGAGCGACCCTCGATGGCATCCGCCGTGCGGGGCAGGGCCGGAAACCTGCCCCTCGAGCTGACCAGTTTCGTCGGCCGTCGTCGCGAGCTGACCGAGGCGCGCCGGATGCTCTCGACCGCACGCATGGTGACGCTGACCGGGATCGGTGGGGTGGGCAAGACCCGTCTCGCGCTGCGGGTGGCCGAGGACGTGCAACGGACGTTCCCCGACGGGGTGTGGCTGGTGGAACTGGCCGAGCTGCACGATCCGGGGTTGGTGGCCGATGCGGTCAGCGTCGCCCTGGGCCTGCGCGACGCCGCGCAGTCGCCGCTGGCACTGCTCACCGACCACCTGGCCGGACGTCACGCGCTCCTGGTGTTCGACAACTGCGAACACCAGGTGGAACCGGTTGCGGTGCTGGCCGCGCACCTGCTGCGGGGCTGCCCCGAGCTTCGGATCCTCGCGACCAGCCGGGAACCGCTGGGCATCGGCGGCGAGGTCGTCCTGCGGGTGCCGCCCCTGACGGTCGCCGACGCGGGCAGCGTCGGGTCACCGCGGGACCGGACCGACTCCGAGGCGGTGATGCTGTTCGCCGAGCGGGCCTGTACCGCAGTGCCGGGGTTCGGCCTCACCGACGCCAATCGGGCCGCGGTGACCCGGATCTGCCAGCGGCTCGACGGTCTGCCGCTGCCGATCGAGCTGGCGGTCGCGAGATTGCGCTCGATGTCGCCCGAGCAGATCCTGCAGCGGCTCACCGACCGCTACCGACTGCTGACCCTCGGAAGTCGGGGCTCGCCGACCCGACAGCAGACGCTGCGGATGTGCGTCGACTGGAGCCATACGCTGTGCACCGATGAAGAGCGGACGCTGTGGGCGCGGCTGTCGGTGTTCGCGGGTGGATTCGAACTGGACGCGGCCGAAGAGGTCTGCGGGGGCGGCGCGCTGCCGAACGACCTGCTCGACGGGGTCGCCTCGCTGGTCGACAAGTCGATCCTGATCCGGGAGGAGCAGGGGCCGGTGGTGCGGTACCGGCTCCTGGAGACCCTGGCGGACTACGGCAGGACGAAGCTGCGCGAGGCCGGTGACCCCTTCCTGGTGCAGCGGCGGCACCGGAACTGGTGCGAGGGGCTGGTGCGACGCGCCGAGGCGGAGTGGATCGGCCCCCGCGAGGTGGAATGGATCGCCCGGCTCGGGCGCGAGCAGCCGAATCTGCGGGCCGCGATGGAGTCCAGCCTGACCGACCCGGACGCGACCGACACGGGCCTGCGGATCGCGATCGCCCTGCTGCCGTACTGGATCTGCCGGGGCCAGTTGCGCGAGGGGCGGCACTGGTTCGGTCGATTGCTGGCCGTGCCCGGATCGTCCCCCGAGGAACGCGTCACGGCCCTGTCCGGCGCGGTCCAGCTGGCGGCGCTGCAACTCGACCTCTCGGCGGCCGCGACGCTCCTGGCCGAGGGTCGTCGGCTGGTGGAGGAGACGGACAGTCGCCGGCTGCACGCGTTGATCACCCATGCCGCCGGTCGGCTGGCGATGTACGGCGGCGATCTCCCGCGCGCGGCGGACCGGTTCGGGGAAGCGCTGGACGTGTTCCGAACCGACGGCGACCTGCACCGGCAGATCTGGGCGTTGCAGGGACTGGGCGCGGTCTCCGCGGTTCTCGGGCACGGCGTGCGGGCGGTCGCGTGCCACGAGGAGGTGGTCGCGATCACCGAACCCCGCGGTGAAGTCGAGTACCGGGCCCGCGGACAGTGGCTGCTCGCGCTCGCGCTGTGGCAGCAGGGGGAGCGCCGGAGGGTGAGCGAGCTGCTGGAAGCGGCGCTGCGGTCGAGCCGGCTCGTCGACGACCGGATCGCGGCCGCGGGATGCCTCGGACTGCTCGCCTGGTGCGCGGCCGACGAGCACCGGGAGCGCCGCGCGGCCGTACTGCTCGGCGCCGCAGAGTCGCAGCATCACGCCCTGGAGACCCCGATGGTGGTGGTCCCCGACCTGCACGCGTACCACGAGGAGTGCCGGCAGCGGGTGCTCGATGTCCTCGGCGCCCGGGAATTCGACGTGGCGGTCCGGGAGGGCAGGGACGCGAGTCGCGAGGCCGCGGTGGCCTTCGCCCTCGGGGAACGCCCCTGTGGGGGCCCGCAGCCGACCGGCCCGGCGACGGAACTGACTCGCCGCGAGCGGCAGGTCGCCGACCTGGTGGCCAAGGGGCTGACGAACCGGGCGATCGCCGAGTCTCTGGTGATCTCGCAGCGCACGGCGGAAGGGCACGTGGAGCGCATCCTGACCAAGCTCGGCTTCACCTCGCGGGCGCAGATCGCGGCCTGGGCGGTGGACCGGGAGAGCGGGTGAGGTCCGCGCCGGCCGGGTGTCACGAACGACGACGGCCACCCCGGTGGGGGTGGCCGTCGTCGTTCGTGATCCGGAGTGGCTACCGGGCGCGTCGGGCGAGTCGCTCGGAGTCGGAGATGAGCACGCTCTTGCCCTCGAGGCGGATCCAGCCGCGATGTGCGAAGTCGGCGAGCGCCTTGTTCACGGTCTCGCGGGAGGCGCCGACGAGCTGCGCGATCTCCTCCTGGGTGAGGTCGTGCGTGACCCGCAGCGCGCCACCCTCCTGGGTGCCGAACCGCTGTGCGAGCTGCAGCAGCGCCTTCGCGACACGACCCGGGACGTCGGTGAAGATCAGGTCCGCGAGGCTGTTGTTCGTCCGGCGCAGGCGGCGCGCGAGAACGCGCAGCAGCTGCTCGGCGATCTCGGGGCGCTGGTCGATCCACGACTTGAGGGCGTCGCGGTCCATGCTGACGGCGCGGACGTCGGTGACCGTGGTCGCGGTCGAGGTGCGCGGGCCCGGGTCGAAGATCGAGAGCTCACCGAACATGTCGGACGGACCCATGATCGTCAGCAGGTTTTCGCGGCCATCGGGGGAGCGGCGTCCGAGTTTGATCTTGCCGGACACGATGATGTAGAGCCGGTCGCCCGGTTCGCCCTCGTTGAAGATCACGTGTCCACGGGGGAAATCGACCGGTTGCAGCTGCTTGACCAGCGCGGCTACCGCTGAGGGCTCGACTCCCTGGAAGATGCCTGCTCTGGCCAGGACCTCGTCCACGTGCGCTCCTTCATTGGAAAATCGTTACGGCGGCCGCTGCCGATCGGGCACCGGTCACCGCCTCGGCACGTGTGGTGTGCCGACACATTGTGTGACTAACGTTCGGAGTCTATCGCCCCGACGCGGAACAGTAGTGACCGGCGACACGCTGTGCGAGTCGAATGGTGTGATCGCGGCGATTCGGCGCGGTTGTCGAGGGTCAGCTGGCGCGTCGTTCGGTCAGGTCCCCGTCGGGTGCGGCATTCCGTTTGCGGCGGCGGTTGAAGCGGGCCAGCGCCCGCGGCAGGCCCTCCTGGGCGAGCGTCGCGACCTCGGCATGGCTCGCCTGGTCGAGGAACTCCTGCACCTCCTGTTCACGGACGGTGAGCCTGCGCAGCCGGAATTCCACTCGCTCCATCGCCAGTGCGAACAGCATGAGCAGCACTGGGAAGAGCACCACAGCGAGTCCTTGCATACCGGGCAGTAAACACGGCCAATGTCTCAGAAGCGAAACGATGCGCGAACGGTTGTCGGGGCCATCCGTAGAGTTGATCGGGTGTCGACCACCGCTTCGAAGCCCGCCGCCCGCAGCCGTACCGCGTCTGCCGGCGGGTCTCGCCGCGCGGAGACGCGGCTGGGGTTGGTGCGCCGGGCCCGCCGGATGAACCGGCGTCTGGGCGAGGCGTTCCCGCACGTGTACTGCGAGCTGGATTTCAGCACTCCGCTGGAGTTGTCGGTCGCGACGATTCTGTCCGCGCAGTGCACTGACGTGCGGGTCAACCAGGTGACGCCCGCTCTGTTCGCGCGCTACCGGACGGCGGCCGACTACGCCGGAGCCGACCGCACGGAGCTCGAGGAATACATTCGGACCACCGGCTTCTACCGCAACAAGGCGAACTCGATCATCGGACTCGGGCAGGCCCTGATGGAGCGATTCGACGGGGAGGTGCCCGACAACATGGCGGACCTCGTCAGCCTGCCCGGCTTCGGGCGCAAGACCGCCAACGTCGTCCTCGGCAACGCCTTCGATGTGCCGGGAATCACGGTCGACACCCACTTCGGACGGCTGGTTCGCCGCTGGCGCTGGACCGAGGAGGAGGACCCGGTCAAGGTCGAGCGCGCGGTCGGCGAGCTGATCCCCCGCAAGGAGTGGACGCTCCTCTCGCACCGCGTCATCTTCCACGGGCGACGGGTCTGCCACGCCAAGAAGCCGGCCTGCGGGGTGTGCGTCCTCGCCAAGGACTGCCCGTCGTTCGGCGCAGGCCCGACCGATCCGGCGACCGCGGCGGCCCTCGTGAAGGGTCCCGAGACCGAACACCTGCTCGACCTGGCGGGTCGGTGAACTGAGCGTGCGCGTGTCCAATGCAGGGCGGTGGAGCCTGGCCGTGCTCGTCGTGGTCGCGGCGTTGGTGGTGGCGATCTGGCCGCGCGGCGGCGGTGACGAGGCCGTACCCCGCGGTTACGCCGACTACCGCAGCGGCGGCGCCGTCCCGTCGGCGGTGGAGCGGTCACCCGGTGACACCGACGAGGCGCTCGCGGCGGCGCGGTCGGCGGCGGCGCTGGACTCGTGCCCGGAGCCGGCACCCGGGACCGCTGCGACCGGTCCACTGGCAGGCCTGGACCTCGTCTGCCTCGGCGACGGCCGCCGGATCGACGTCGGCGCGGTCCTGGCCGGCAAACCCGCGGTGGTGAACCTGTGGGCGTACTGGTGCGGACCGTGCGCGAAGGAACTGCCCGCCCTCGACGAGTACGCGCGCCGCGCCGGCGACGCAGTGACGGTGCTGACCGTCCATCAGGACCCCAAGGAGGGAAATGCGTTGTCTGCACTGACCGGGTACGGGGTTCATCTTTCGGGAGTTCAGGACGGGTCGGGTCGGGTCGCGGCCGCGGTCGGGGCGCCCAAGGTGCTGCCGGTGACCGCACTGGTCCGGGCCGACGGCACCGTCGCGGCCGTCCTGCCGCAACCGTTCGACAGCGCCGACGAGATCGCGACCGCGGTCCGCGAGCACTTGGGTGTGGCGTCGTGACCCGCACCGAGCACCCGTCCCCGGAGTGGCTGCGGCGGGTGGCGACCTTGCCGCCGAGCGACGACAACGCGATCAACCCGGTCCTGCGCCGCCAGGCGCCGCAGGGTGCGCGGGTCCGCGACGCGGCGGTTCTGGTGCTGTTCGGCGGGTCCGAGGAGGCCGATCCGATCAGTGTCGGCGGCCTACCCGAGAACGCGGATCTGCTCCTGACCCAGCGCGCGACGACGCTGCGTCAGCACAGTGGACAGGTGGCGTTCCCGGGCGGCGCGGCGGACCCCGAGGACGACGGCCCGATCGCGACCGCGCTGCGGGAGGCCGAGGAGGAGACCGGTCTGGATCCGACCGGGGTCCGGGCGCTCGCCGTGCTGCCGGGGATCTTCGTGCCGCCGTCCGGGTTCGACGTGACACCCGTGGTCGCCTACTGGGACCGGCCGACACCCGTCCGACCGGTGGACCACGGCGAGACCGCCCGCGTCGCGCGGGTGCCGATGCGTTCCCTGCTCGACCCGGACAACCGATTCATCGTCGAGCACCGGCTCGGGTACCGGGGTCCGGCGTTCCAGATCGACGGGATGCTGGTGTGGGGCTTCACGGCGGGCGTGCTCGCCGGACTGATCGCGGTGTCGGGCTGGGAGATCGAGTGGAACCGCCACGATGTGCGGGACCTCGAGATGACCCTCGCCGAACTCGACGCCGGTGTCGCGGAGGTGCACGAACGGTGACCGGCTCGACGTGGATCGACATCGCGGTCCTGGCGATCGCGGTCCTGGCCGCGACGTCGGGCTGGCGGCACGGCGCGGTCGCGTCGGCGCTGGCCTTCTTCGGGGTGGTTCTCGGCGCGGTGGCCGGCATCCTGATCGCGCCGCACGTCCTCGTCCACGTCGACGGCGGACGGGCACGGGTACTGGTGGGGATCCTGCTCATCGTCGGATTGGTGATCGTCGGCGAGGTCGCGGGGATGGTGCTCGGCCGCGCGGCCCGCGGCAGCATGCACAGCCCGGCGGCCCGTTCGGTGGACAGCGTCATCGGTGCCGGCCTGCAGTGCATCGCCGTCCTGGTCGCGGCGTGGCTGCTGGCGATCCCGCTGACCGCGTCGTCGCAGCCGGCCGTCGCGACCGCGGTCCGGGGGTCGAAGGTGCTCACCCAGGTCGACGACGTGGCGCCGGACTGGATGCGCCGGCTGCCCAGCGACTTCTCTGCCCTCCTCGACACGTCCGGGTTGCCGGATGTGATCGGCCCGTTCGGGCGGACACCGATCGCGGTGGTGGACCCGCCGGACCCGGCGATGGCACAGAGCCCGGTCGCGGTCCGGTTGCAGCCGAGTGTGCTGCGGGTGCGCGGGGTCGCACCGAGCTGCCAGCGGGCCCTCGAGGGCTCCGGGTTCGTCGTCGCTCCCGAACGGGTGATGACGAACGCGCACGTCGTCGCCGGAACCAACCAGGTCGTCGTCGACACCGGGGACGGTGCGCTGACCGCCAAGGTGGTGCTGTTCGATCCCTCGGTCGACGTCGCGGTGCTCGCGGTCCCCGGGCTCGACGCGGCCCCGTTGCCGTTCGCGCCGCGGCCGGCGAGCTCCGGCGACGACGCCCTCGTCCTCGGGTATCCCGGCGGTGGCCCGTACACCGCGAGCGCCGCTCGGATCCGGGAGACCCTCGACCTCAACGGCCCGGACATCTACCGCGCCCGGGACGTGACACGTGAGGTGTACACGGTCCGCGGGTCCATCAAGCAGGGCAATTCGGGTGGTCCGCTGGTGGACGCCCAGGGCCGGGTGCTCGGGGTGGTGTTCGGAGCGGCGGTCGACAACAGCGACACCGGATTCGCGCTGACCGCAGACGAGGTGTCGCGCCAGCTCCGGCAGGCCGTGGGCGCGAACGTCGCGGTCGGCACCGGGGACTGCATCCTCTGACGCGCGTCAGTCCCGCAGGGCCTCGATCAGTGCGGCGGAGACGTCGTCGGGTCGTTCCCAGTGGACGTGGTGCCCGGCGCCGGGGACGGTGTGCAGGCGCAGCTGCGGCGCCCAGCGCGTGTCGGACCGCAGCGTCGATCGCAGGACGTAGGGGTCGGCGTCGCCGTGGATCTGCAGTACCGGGATCTGCAGAACCTGGTCCATCGCGGTCATGAACCGGCGGCCGTCCGGACGCCACTGGCTGCGGAACGCCCACCGCTGGTATTCGAGGCTGCAGTGCGCCGCGCCGGGGATCTGGATCGCGGACCGGTTCCGGGTGACGACGTCGTCGAAGTCGTCCGGTCGCCGAACCGGTCCGGTGCGTCGCTGCAGGAGGAGTTCGATCGCCGCGCCGTCGTCGCGGACCAGGCGGCGTTCGGGCCGCCACGGCAGTTGGTATCCGAGGAACGCGGGCAGGAACGCGGACCGCTGCGGGCGCCGCCGGAGGACCGCCCGTTTGAGGGAGATCGGGTGCGGTGACGCGATGAGCGCGATCGAGCGGACCAGGTGCGGGTGCAGGACGGCGGTCGCCCAGCACACCAGCCCCCCGTCGGCGTGCCCGACGAGTGTCGCCTCGGTGTGTCCGAGTGCCCGGATCAGTCCCGCGACGTCGCCGGCGAGCGTCCAGCCGTCGTAGCCGCGGGGTGGTTTGTCGCTGTCGCCGTAGCCACGCAGGTCGATCGCGACGGTCCGGTGGCCGGCGTCCGCGAGCGCGGTCAACTGGTGGCGCCACGACCACCAGAAGTCCGCGAAGCCGTGCAGCAACACCACCAGCGGTGTGCCCGGGTCGGTCGGGCCGGCTTCGACAGCGTGGAAACGGATGCCGTTGGCGTGCACGTCGCGGTGCCGCCACGGCCCGTCGATGCGGACGGTGGACGGGTCGGGTGGGGTCACGGCGCTCGGGTCAGGGAGCGGTTCGGCGGGCGTACTCGCCCGGGGTGTAGTCACCGGGGGCGGGGGCGCCGTTGGTGTAGCCGGCCTCGGCGGCCTGCGGCAGCACCGTCGCGGCCTGGCGCAGCGAATCGATCGTCTTCTCCGGTGCCCGGAGCTTGCGCACCCGCAGGTAACCGAGCAGTGCCAGTATCGCCGTGACGACGACCATCAGCAGGAAGACGATCAGGAACGCCAGCCAGCGGGGCACCCACAGGTCGAGCAGTTCGGCGAGGAAGAAGAAGAAGAAGAACGCGCTGAACACGAGCACCGACAGCGCCAGGATGAAGAACAGCGAGCCCTGCAGGCCCTTCTTCACCTCGCCGGTGACCTCGGCCTTCGCGAGTTCGACCTCGGCGCGGACCAGCGTCGAGACCTGCGCCGTCGCGTCCTTGACGAGGTCGCCGATGGTGGCGGGCCCGGGACCGTGTGCGTCGACGTCGGTCAGCGGAATCGACGAGATGGTGTTGGGCACCCCGTTTCCGGTTCTGCCGCTGCGGTCGCTGATGCTCACGTCGTAGCCCCTCTGTTGTCGTCGTCCGATGGTCGGAGGTCGGTGGCGGCGCGTGCCCGGTGGACACGCCCCCGGCGCAACAGTAGCGCCGACCCGATCAGCGACGCAGCCAAGGACGTGAGGAGGACCGCGGCCTTGGCCTTGTCCTGCTCGGTGCCGTCGAGTGCCAGCTCGGTCACCAGCAGGCTGACGGTGAAGCCGATCGCCCCCAGCACCGACAGCGCGAACACGTCCCGGAACTCGAGGCCGGCCGGCTTCACGGCGAGCCTGAACCGGACCGTCAGCCACGAGACCCCGAAGATGCCGATGATCTTCCCGAGCAGCATGCCGAGGATGATCCCGAGGGTGAGCCGGTCGGTGAACATCGACCCGAGCACCTCGGCGTTGATCGGGACGCCGGCGGCGAACAGCGCGAACAGCGGCACACACACGCCGGCGGACCACGGCTGGAGGCGGTGCTCGAGCCGAACGGCGGGTGCGTCGTCCTCGCCGGGGTCGCGTCGCACCCGGGTCAGGAGACCGAGCAGGACACCGGCGAGCGTGGCGTGAATCCCGGCCTGGTGCATGCAGTACCAGGTCAGCAGGGCGAGCGGGACGTACAGCCACGGACTGGTGATCCGGCGGTGCTGGGCGTACCAGTATCCGGCCGCGCAGAGGAGGGAGCCGAGCAGCCAGCCCAGCGCGATGGTCGCGGTGAAGACGGTCGCGATGATCATGATCGCGAGCAGGTCGTCGACGACCGCGAGGCTGAGCAGGAACACCCGGGCGCCGGCCGGGATCTGGGACCCGGTGAGGGAGAGGACACCCAGTGCGAACGCGATGTCGGTTGCGACGGGGATCGCCCAGGCCTGCTCGATCCCCGGTTGCCCCCACCCGACGGCGAGGGTGATCAGTGCCGGGGTGACGACACCGCCGACCGCCGCGATGATCGGCAGCAGCGCCTTCCGGCGGTCGGCGAGTTCGCCGACGACGAGCTCGCGTTTGAGTTCCAGTCCGGCGACGAAGAAGAAGATCGCGAGCAGGCCGTCCTGCACCCAGTCCGCGACGCTCAGGTTCAGGTGCAGTGCGCTCGGGCCGATCACATGGTCGCTCAGCGTGGTGTAGGCGCCGGACCACGGCGAGTTCGCCCAGATCAGGGCGATCGCGGCGGCGACGAGGAGGATCGAGCCACCGACCGTTTCAGTGCGGAGATAGCGCGAAAGTTCGGAGCGCAACTGCTGGATCACGGGCCTCTCCTGATTGCGGACAGCATGGGGTGCGTGCCGACCAGACTTCCCGGCGCTCCGAGTGAATTCTAACGTGATCCTTGCGCGTGCCGACGTCGGGTTCCGCGCCCGACCTGCTCTGACTGCATGGATTCTGTTGTTCTGCACCGCTTTTGGCGCCGGCGACTCGGTGTGTCGCGGCGAGGGCGCGTGGTCAGGGGGCGGCGGGGAACTGGCGGCTGCAGTTCTGGCGAGCAGGGGCATACGGGGCGTAGTCGACCCGTCCGCCGCAGGTGACGCCGTACCTGTTGTACGTGACCCATCTCGAGTCCGAGGTGTTCAGCCGCGTCTGGACGGTCAGGCTGTCGCACGCCTGCATCGACCCCCGCTCGCACCGCTGTGCGAGGTAGTGGAAGTACCAGTCGCCACCCTGCGGCGCCGCGCTCGGCGGCGGGAGTGCGGCAGCGGACGCCGTCGCCGCGCCCCCTCCGAGCAGGATCGCGACGGCGGCGGCGAGGGTGGCTGTGGCGGTGGCAGCGCGGGCGTGACCGGACATGACTGACGCTCCCCGAAGTCGACGAGATCTGCGTGGTCGCGACCTGCATGTCGGGCGAACGTGAAAGCAATTGCGAATCAACGTGATCCGCGACGGTCGTGGGCGAGCAGACGCTGCCGGCCACCGCTGAATTCTATGCCCAGCGGCCGGCGGCGACAAGATCGCCGCTGGTCACGGACCCGTGCGGTCGGATGCCGGAACCAGGATCGAGAAGTGATCGAACTCGATCTCCGCGACCGGACAGCCGACGGCGTCACGGGTTTCCCGGGCATGATGACGCGTGTCGGCGATCCCGGCGAACGCGTCCGCGACCGACTGCAGGACGTACGGCGGCGCGATCACCCGGCCGAAGTGACTCATCGCGACGAGCGACACCTCGTCCTTCACGGCGGCGAGGCGCGCGGTGCTGGCCGCGAAATCGGCGAGGTTCGAATCCGCCTCGTGTGCATAGATCGGTCCGGAATTGACCGTGTCACCCGCGAACAGGATGCCGGTCGCCGAATCGTGCAGGCAGATGCCGTCGGGCGTGTGACCGGGTGTGTACAGCACCTCGAGGACGCGTCCGCCCAGGTCGAGCCGGTCACCGTCCGCGACGGTGGACCGCGGCCGGCTCGGGCGGATCTGCCACGTGTCGCGGTCGAACCCGCCGGGCAGGGCGGCCGGTTCGCTGTCGGAGTCGAACAGATGAAGCAGCTCGCGGTCGAGTTCGCGGATGGAGGTCGCCGCGTCCAGGACCAGGTCGTACTGCTCGAGGTAGTCGCGGAGCTCGGACGGCGGGGGAGTCGACGCGAGCCGGTCGGCGCCGTACGGGTGGATCACCACCTCGTCGAACTCGTGGTTTCCGCCGATGTGGTCGAAGTGGTGGTGGGAATTGACCACCAGGATCGGGAGCGGCGTGATCGCTTCGACGACCGGCCGCACCGGCACGAATCCCATCCCGGTGTCGAACAGCAGCGCGCGTTCGGACCCGACGATCAGCCACATCGTGACGTGACCTGCCTCCGTGATGCTCCAGACGCCGTTCGCGACCGGACTGACGCGGTGCCACTCGGCCATGACTTGTTCCTGTCGACGGATCGTGTGCGCCTGCGGTTGGCGCCCGTTCATGGTGACGCCGACCACTCAACTCGTCCAGGCGCGATGCCGAGGCCGTACCGACCACGGGTTTCGATCCGCCACCGGGCTGTGACCAGGCGATTTGCGGGACGCGGGGCGATCACGTAACTTTTGTCGAGTCAGAGCGACACGGACA
>NZ_BAABFB010000049.1:0-47848 GCF_039540555.1 Rhodococcus olei
TTCCACGCCTCCGCGCTGACCCAGCTCGGTGGCGAGCCGCAGGGCATCCACCGCTCGATGATCTGATTCGGCGCCCCGTCGCGGGCGACGTCCGACCACAGTGCCCCGCACCCGAATTCGGGTCCGGGGCACTGTGGTTTCCGTCACCCCGTCAGGCGTTCGCGTTCCCGGCCTTCCAGGTGGCCCACGGGATGTTCCAGTCGCCGAGTCCGTCGACGCCGGACAGCGTGCCACCGACGGTGTTCTTCACGATCGCGATGTCGCCGCGCTTGGTGTTGTCGTACACCCACTTCGCGTTCGCGGGACTCAGGTTCAGGCAGCCGTGGCTGGTGTTCGAGTAGCCCTGCTG
This sequence comes from Rhodococcus olei, assembly GCF_039540555.1. Taxonomy (NCBI): domain Bacteria; kingdom Bacillati; phylum Actinomycetota; class Actinomycetes; order Mycobacteriales; family Nocardiaceae; genus Rhodococcus; species Rhodococcus olei. Next base: position 350 of record NZ_BAABFB010000049.1, read on the forward strand.
ACTCACCGACCACGGCGCGGAGTGGAAGAAGATGCCGCTGTAGGACATCCGGGTCGCCCAGTCCACCGGCGTGCGATAGCCCTGTGGGGAGTTCACCGGCACCCCGTACGTCGACGAGTCCATCACCAGGTGGTCGAACCGGTCTCCGATGATGTAGACGCCGTTGTCGGTCGGGGTGCCGTCCTTGCCCATCGACGTCGGCATCGTCATCACGACCTGCCCGTTGCGTTCGAACGTCACCTGCTTGGTGACGTCGTCGGCGGTCGCGACCATCGCGTCGCCGATGCGGAACTGCGTGTGCTGGTTCACCTGCCCGAACAGCCCGTTGCCGAGGTCGCGGCCGAAGACGTTGACGTCGACGGTCACGGTCGTGCCGGGGACCCAGAACCGTTCGGGCCGCCACCGCACCTCACGGTTGTTGACCCAGTAGAACGCCCCCTCGACGGGCGGGTTCGTGACGACCGTGATCGCGTTCTGCGCGGCCGCCCGGTCGGGGATGTTCTCGTCGAACTGCACCGCGACCGGCTGCCCGATGCCGACGACGTCGCCCTCGCCCGGCAGGACGTACGGCTTGGTGAGGTTGCCCGGCGAACTCGTCGCGAAGTTCGACACCAGGGTGCCCGGGCCGCCGAGCCCGATCGCCTCGGCCTGCAACCGGTAGTGACCGTCGTAGACGAGTGGCGCGGTGTTGACCCAGGACCGGCCGTCCGGGGCGATCGCACCGGCCACCGTCGCGCCGGCGGCGTCGACGAGGGTGACGTTCGAGAGCTTGCCGTCGGTGACCTGCACCGCGACCGGTTCGCCGGGCGAGTGCCCGACCGCGCCGTCGGCGACCGCCGCGGTCAGTTTCGGTTTGATCAGCTCGGTGACGGGGTTGACGTCGATCGCCGGTGCCGCGGACGCCTGGCCGCTCGACGGGACCGTGCAACCCGACACGCCCAATGCCAGCACCGCCGCGCCCAGCGCGATCCCCACCCGCAACGTCCTCACCGCAACCCCACTTCACACGTGTCCTCGACGGGACCCCGAACCGCGCCGACCTCCGCGCGACAACCCGCGACCCGGAATTTTGCCAGGTCGTTGCAGACCGCGCCCGCGGCGCTCCCGCAGGGCGCCATAACGTTCCCGTTGCAAACACCGCCAGCGGGGAGACCGCGGCGGATCCACCGCCGCAAAAGCCGACCTGACCAGCCGATTTCACATCCGGCGGCGACTGCTGTTAATGTTCTCTTCGCACCGAGCGAGACATCACGCCTCGCGAGACGCACCGCGCGCCATTAGCTCAATTGGCAGAGCAGCTGACTCTTAATCAGCGGGTTCGGGGTTCAAGTCCCTGATGGCGCACCACACGCAGGCCCCGGTCCTGGCTGTTTCATCCAGCAACGGATCGGGGCCTGACGCGTGTCCCACCAGGCGCCATTAGCTCAATTGGCAGAGCAGCTGACTCTTAATCAGCGGGTTCGGGGTTCAAGTCCCTGATGGCGCACAAGCAACAGGCCCCGGTCGTCTCCGACCGGGGCCTTTCGCGTCTCAGCGGAAGATCTTCCGCACCACCAGCACCGCCACCAGTGCACCCGCGCCGATCAGCGCGAACTTCACCGGGGGCTCGTTCACCTTGGCGAGCACCGCGGTCTTCGCGGTGTCGAGCAGCCGCTTCGGGTTGGTGCGCACGCTCAGCTCGTCGAGGGTGCTGGCGAGCTGGTTGCGCGCCCGCTCGATGTCGCGCTCGATGCTCTCGGTGTCCCTGGGCACGTGAATCCCACTTCCTCTCGTGGTCGATCTCTTCTCCGCATGACCGTACCCGGCGTCGCCCGGCAAGTAGCCTGGCCACCGTGACCGAGAACATCAGACTCGCCCCCGGAGACACCGCACCCGACTTCACCCTCCCCGACGCCGACGGCAACGAGGTCTCGCTGTCGGACTACCGCGGCCGCAAGGTCATCGTGTACTTCTACCCGGCCGCGAGCACCCCGGGATGCACCAAACAGGCCTGCGACTTCCGCGACAGCCTCGCCGAGCTGAACGACGCCGGGCTCGACGTGATCGGCATCTCCCCCGACAAGCCGGCGAAGCTGGTGAAGTTCCGGGACACCGAGTCGCTGAACTTCCCGCTGCTGTCCGACCCGGACCGCGCGACCCTCGCGGCGTGGGGCGCGTTCGGCGAGAAGACGATGTACGGCAAGAAGGTGCAGGGCGTGATCCGGTCGACCTTCCTGGTCGACGAGAACGGGAAGATCGAGGTAGCCCAGTACAACGTGCGCGCCACCGGCCACGTCGCCAAGCTGCGCCGCGACCTGTCCGTCTGACACCCGCGCGCCGCGGCGACGCCGTACCCCGACCCGGCGGACCGGTCGACGGTTCGGCGTCACCGCGGCGCGTTTCAGGATCCGAAGCGACCCAGGAACAGCGCCTCGGCGACCGCGAGATTCTCGATCTCGGACGGGTGGACGCTCTCGTTCGGGGCGTGGATCAGGCAGCGGGGCTCCTCGACGCCCAGCATCACGATCTCGGCACCGGGAACCATGTCGGCGAAGACGTTGCAGAGCGGGATCGACCCGCCCTGCCCGACCGTGCCCATCGCGCTGCCGAACGCCTCGGCCATCGCGTCGCCGAGCGCCGCGTACCCCGGGCCGTCGGTGCTCGCCCGGAACGGCGCCCCGACCTGCTCGGGTTCGACGGTCACCTTCGCACCCCACGGCGCCCGGGCGAGCAGGTGCGCGGTCAGCGCCTCCTGCGCCGCCTGCGGGTCCATTCCCGGCGGCACCCGCAGGTTCAGCCGTGCGGACGCCCGCGGCTGGATCGCCGCCGCCGACCCGACCACCGGCGGGCAGTCGATGCCGAGGATCGTCAGCGCCGGACGCGCCCACACCCGGTCCGCGACCGAGCCGGTGCCCACCAGCTCCACGCCGTCGAGAACGCCCGCGTCGGTACGGAACTGCTCCTCGCCGTAGCCGGCGCCGTCCCAGCTCTGCCCGGAGTCGAGACCGTCGACGACGGTGTTGCCGTCCGCGTCGCGCAGCGTCGCGAGCATCTGGACCAGCGCCGCCAACGCGTCCGGGGCCGGACCGCCGAACATGCCCGAATGCACCTCGCCGGCCAGGGTTTCCACGTGCACGACGACGTTCGCCACGCCGCGCAGGGTGACCGTCGCGGTCGGCTCCCCCACCTCCGCGTTGCCGGTGTCGACCACGAGGATCATGTCGGCCTGGAACAGCTCCGGCCGCGCCTGCACCAGCGCCTCGAGGCCGCCGGTGCCCATCTCCTCGGTGCCCTCGGCGACCACCCGGATACCGACCGGGAACGGCGCACCGAGCGCCCGCAACGCCAGCAGGTGCATCACGATGTTGCCCTTGCAGTCCGCGGCGCCGCGGCCGTACCACCGGCCGTCGCGCTCGGTGAGCTCGAACGGCGGTGTGTGCCACTTCGTCTCGTCGCCCGGCGGCTGGACGTCGTAATGGCAGTACAGCAGGACGGTCGGCGCACCGGGCGGTCCCGGCTGGTGCCCGACGACGGCGTGCGAGCCGTCGACCGTCTCGATCAACTCCACCGAGCCCACCCCGGCCGCCCGGAAGGCGTCCTTGACCCAGTTCGCCGCGCCGAGACACTCCTCGGGCGGGAACTGGCGCGGATCGGCCACCGACCGGAACCGCACGAGCGTGGCCAACTCCTCGCGGGCAGTGGGCATCAACCCCCGGATCGCGTCCCGGATTCCGTCCTTCGTCGTCACCTCGTCGGTCACGCCCGCTCCTCTCCTGGCCGGTGTTGTCGTCCGTCGTCGGTGGGTCTCCGACTCATCCTTCGTCGGTGAGCTTCAGATCGTCGATCGTCGCGTCGAAGTCCGCGAGGTGTTCGGGGCAGTAGACCTCGAGCACCAGGCGTTCGCCGACCACCAGGTTCCGGGCCGCGATGATCGGACGAATCCCTGGTCCGGCCGCACCGCTGACGATCTGCTGATCGAGCGTCGCCTCGTTCAGGGCGGCGGCGGGGTCCGCGCAGACCGCTCCGCCGTCGGTCCCGAGCACCCGGGCGGTGGCGTCGATGTCGAGCGGGGCCAGCCCTGCCGCCGAGAACCGCAGGGCCAGTTCGGTGGCCATCCGGTTCGCCTGCTCGCTGCGCTTGTCCTGGTTGAACGCCACCAACCCCCACACCGCCAGACCCACGAACAGTGCGAAGGCGACGAGGTACAGGGTCAGATGGGTGTTCTCGGGACGCGTGTGCAGATCGTCGACGGGTGCCACGCTCACCGCGTCGTCCGAGGCGGATCCGGTTGCAGGTGTACTCATCTCACGCCTCCTGTCCGGAGAGCTCCTGGAGCGGATCCACGGTCACGTCCTGTTTCCAGGACGGCTTGCGCAGGGCCAGGATCAACAGCGGCACGCCGAGGCCGACGATCCCGAACCCGCCGCCGACGATCAGCACGTAGACGAACACGCTGCCGCCGCCGAACTGCGACGGCGGGACGAAGCCGATGCAGAACGCGGCCACACTCGAGATCAGACCCACCCAGCACAGCAGGAACAGCGCAGGCGCGCGGTAGCCGCGCGGATGGTCCGGCTTGGTGCGCCGCAACCGCATCGCCGCGACGAACATCAGCAGGTACACCACCAGATACACCTGCGTGGTGATCACCGACAGGATCCAGTAGGCGCTCGACACCTCGGGGATGAACGCGTACAGCAGCGCGATCAGGGTGGTCACCGCACCCTGCGCGACGAGGATGTTCTGCTGGATACCGTGCTTGTTCAGCTTCTGCAGCGCCGGCGGCAGGAAGCCGTCCTGCCTGCCGATCATCAGCAGGCCCTTCGACGGCCCGGCGAGCCACGTCAGCATGCCGCCGAGCGACGCGGCGATCAGCATCAGGGCGAGGATCGGTGTGGCCCAGCCGAACCCGAAGTACGCGAAGAAGGTGTCGAAGGCCTGCATGACGCCTGCGGTCAGGGACAACTGGTCCGCGGGCACCACCCAGCTGATCGCGACGGCGGGCAGGATGAAGATCGCGAGCACCAGACCCATGGCGACGAACATCGCCCTCGGGAACTCGCTCGCCGGCTTGCGAAGGCTCGAGACGTGCACCGCGTTCATCTCCATGCCGGAGTAGGACAGGAAGTTGTTGACGATCAGCACGAGCGACGCGATGCCGGTCCAGGCCGGCAGCAGCGCGGAGAACTCCATCGGTGCGGCCGAGGCGTTGCCCTGTCCGAGGAACACGATGCCCATCACGATCAGCAGCACGCCGGGAATGAGGGTGCCGAGCACCAGTCCGGCACTGGACAACCCGGCGACCGCCTTCATGCCGCGCGAGGAGACGAACACCCCCGTCCAGAACAGGGTCACGATGATGATCGCGGTGTACAGGCCGTTCGACGCCAGTGACGGGTTGATGACGTACGCGAAGGTGCTGGCCACGTAGCCGAGCAGCGTCGGGTAGTAGAAGATCGTCATCGCGAACTGGCACCACACGGCCAGGAACCCGGCCTTGTCGGAGATCCCCTCGCCCACCCACCGGTAGACGCCGCCCGACCAGCCGGACGCGAGTTCCGCGGAGACCAGGGAGGTCGGCAGCAGGAACACGATGGCCGGTACGACGTACAGGAAGACGCACGCGAGCCCGTACACCGCCATCGAGGGCGCCGACCGCAGACTCGCGACCGAACTGGTCGTCATCATGGCCAACGCGATCCACGTGATGTACTGCTGCCGCGGACCCACCGGCAACACCCGGCCCGCAGTCGGTTTCGCGGTCCCCTCGGTCCCCACACTCATCAGCTCCACCGCCCTCTCGCACGGCCGTCCGGACGGACGACGCGCGCCCACGACGGCAAGCTCCTGCTAGCACTATCCACGCGAACCGGACGTCGTGCTGGGTTGGAATCGAATCGTGACGCCAATTCACCCGATTCGGGTGACCCGGGCGCCGCTCCCCGAACCGGAGGTGTCCGGTACCACGAGAACCACCAGAATGCGTGGTTGATCGAATCCGGCGCGGGCGCCGGTTAACCTGGGTGGGTGGAGTCCATGACCAGCAGCCGAGCCTCGCGTCGTGCGGACCCGGCCCTGGTAGCCGGCGCCGAGGCGATCTCCGACGTCTCCCTGCCGGGACAGGCACCGGACGCCCCGCAGGAGCTGCTGCCCCGCAAGCGGCCCACCCAGGAGCGCAGCCGGCGCAAGTTCGACGCGCTGCTCGCCGCGTCACGGGACCTGCTGACCGAGGTCGGATTCGAATCGTTCACCTGCGAGGAGGTCGCGTCCCGCGCGGACGTCCCGATCGGCACGCTGTACCAGTTCTTCGCCAACAAGTACGTCATCGTCTGCGAGCTCAACCGGCAGGACTTCGCGTCGGTGCGGGACGAGCTCGAGCAGTTCGACGGCGTGATCCCGTCGCTGGACTGGCTGCGGTTCCTCGACAGCTTCGTCGATCACCTCGCGACCCTGTGGACCTCCGACCCCTCCCGGCGGGAGGTGTGGCTGGCGATGCAGTCCACCCCGTCGACCCGGGCGACCGGCAAGATCAGCGAGAAGCAACTGGCCGGGAAGATCGCCACGATGCTCGCGCCGCTGACACCGCGGACACCGCTGCACCGGCGGACCCTGATGGCCGAGGTGCTCGTGCACGTCGTCTACTCGATGCTCAACTTCTCGGTCCAGGACGGTCAGTCGCACTCCGACGCGGTCGCGGAACTCAAGCGCCTGATGGCCGCGTATCTCACCGTCGCCGAGAAAGAGTCACGCGCGAGCCGCAGCCGGTCGGTCGACGAGGCCGGCGGTCACGCCGCGGGTACCTCCCCCGCCGGTTCGTAGCCGCCGTGTCCGCCGCGGCGGACCGCGGTCACGGTCACCGCCGCCGCGACCAGGATCAGGATCGCCGACACCAGCAGCGCGGTGTCGAGGCCGGCGTGGAAGGCGGCGTACGCGGCGTCGATCACCTTCTGCACGATCGGCCCGTACGCGGCGGTCGCGGCCGCGTCGCCGCCCTCGGGGACCGCACCGGTCTCGATCGCGTGGATGACGATCCCCTGGAACGAGGTCGGCACGTCCAGGTCGGTGAGCCGGTTCGTCAGATCGGCGTGCAGGTGCGCGTTCACCAGCGAGCCGAGTGCGGCCACCCCGACCACCGCACCGACCTGACGCATCGTGTTCGTCGCCGCCGCCGCCATGCCGGAATGCGCGGCAGGCACCCCGGTCAGCACCGCTGACGTCAACGGCACCACCGCGACACCGAATCCGAGCCCCGCCACAGCGAGGGTCGCGGCGAGCGGCCCGAACGAGGGCGTGCCCGCAAGCTCGTCACGGGTCAGCAGGATCCCGACGGCACCGAGCACACAGCCGACGATCATCGGCACCGCGGCGGCGGCCCGGGCCACCCAGAATCCGCACGCGATCGCGCCGACCACGATCGCGGCGGCCATCGGACCGAACACCGCGGCCGTGCGCTGCCCCGAGTAGCCGAACACCTGCTGCAGGTACAGGGCGGTGAAGAAGAAGATCGAGAACACCCCGAAATACACCGCGAACGCGACGATCAACGCGCTGCGCACCACGGGCGGGCGCAGGAACCTGAAGTTCAGCATCGGATTGCGGACCCGCGACTCGACCAGCACGAACGCGACGAACGCGAGCCCACCGACCACGAACAGGCCGATCGACGACGATGCGGCGTAGCCGACCGTCTCCCCGTCGATGGCCGCGTAGATCACGCACCCGAGGAACGTCGCCCCGAGCACGCAACCCGCCAGGTCCAGCCGGCCGGGTTGCGGGTCGGCGCTCTCCGGGACATACCGCAGCGCCGCGAACACCAGCACGACGCCGAGCGCGAGGTTGAACCAGAACACCGCCCGCCAGTCGAACGCCCCGACCAGCAGTCCGCCGATCACCGGGCCGAGAGCGAGTGCGAGTCCCGACACCCCGGCCCACGCGCCGAGGGCCTTCGCGCGGTCCGCCCGGTTCGGGAACACGTGTCGGATCACCGACAGGGTGCCCGGTTCGGACGCGGCCGCACCGACCCCCATGACGGCGCGGCCGAGGATCAGCACCGCGGTGGTCGGTGCCGCTGCAGCCACCACCGAACCGGCGCAGAACACCACCATGCCGCCGACCATCACCCGGCGCCGGCCCCAACGGTCGCCGAGCGAACCGCCGATCAGCATCAGGCTCGCGAACACCAGTGTGTACGCGTTGATCACCCACTGCAGCGGCACCACCCCGGCCTGCAGGTCGGACTGCACGGACCCGAGCGCGACGCTGACGATCGTGGTGTCGAGGAAGGTCAGGAACAGCACCGCGCAGAGGGTGGCCAGCGCGAGCCGCGGCCGCGTTCCCGCGGTCGCCGGTGTCAGGGTCACCGGCTCCATCGCCGCACCTCAGCTGGTTGGCGGCGCCGGGGTGGCCGGGTTCGCGCACGCCGGCGGCGGATTGCCCTCGAGCGTGAGCAGCGCACAGAACGTGGACTGCGACACCTTCCACGTCCCGTCGACCTGCACGGCCTCACCCATCTGATCGGTGAGAGCAGGCTGGCCGTTGATCAGCACCGTGTAGGTGACGGTCGCGTGGCCCGGCGCGTCCATGTCCACGTGCGACACCGTGGCGGTGGTGCCCGTCGCCATCGGCGAGTTCGCCTGGGCGTTGATGGTGTCCGCGAACGCCTCGCCGTTCTGGACCAGGGTGATCTTCGTGGCGCCTGCCGTCTCGCCCGAGAAGAACGTCACGAACGCGTGCGTGACCGCGTCCGTGTCCGCGCCGGCGGCGGTCCCCGTCGCGTGGGTGGTCTCCGTCTCGTGAGTCGTCGCTGTCGTGTGGGTCGTCGTCGGAGAGGTGGTCGTGGAGGATTCGTCGGAACTGTTGCCGCAGCCTGCAACGGCCGCGGCGAGAAGTGCACCGAACGCGAAGGCGGCCGCGAGCCGCTGTGGCCCGCCCCGCAGGATCGGTGTGGAGTCGACCATGATGCCCCTTCCAGTGAACTGAACCGAGCAGTCTTCCCCTTCGTTCTACGCCGATCCCGCGGCGGCGCGCGGGGAATCGCCCAATCGCTGACGATGGCGACATCCCGATCCGGAAAACGCAGGACCGGCCGACGCCCGAACTCGGCGTGCCGATTGAAGGCCCGCCGAAACGGGTACCGCCTCTCCCATGAACTACATCGACACTGCTCTCCGCGCGCCCTTCGCACTCGCATCGCCCCTCCGCCAGGTGCGGGTGTTCCACGCGCACGGCGCGGTGACCCAGGGACATGCCGAGTTGGGCTCCCACTGGTGGCCTGTGCAGGGACGAATTCCGGTCACCGCCCGACTGTCGCGTGGACTCGGCCTCCCGAGCGCCCTGCCCGACGTTCTCGGCCTGGCCGTGAGGCTTCACTTCGCCGCCGGCCCGTGGGACCTCCTGCTGGTGACCGCGCCATCGGTGACCCGGATGGCGTTGTGGCCCGCTCGCGGCTGGTCCAGTGCGCGTTACAGCAGCCTCACCGCGTTTCGCACCACCGAGAACGGAGCCCTGACATGGGTGCTCGCCAAACCGGACGCCGGGCAACCCCGGACCGGTTCCCTGACGGCGCTCTCCGACTGCGACCCGCTGGATTTCACCCTGTCCCTGGCGACCGCGCGCTCCGACGCGACGCCCGCCGGCCGGCTGTCCCTCGGGCCCCCGACGGAGAACGACGACAACCAACCGGCCTTCGATCCGGTGCTCAACCATCCGGACCAGGTCGTGACGTGGCCGCAGTGGTTGGCGTCCGCTCGACGGGCGGCCTACGGAGGCAGCCGAGCCGGGCGGCACGCCGCGCCGGCATGACACGCGTTCCATCGGATACACGACGGCGGGGCCGGCCGGTGGAGTGATCCACCGGCCGGCCCCGCGTTCGGCGTTACCGGTCAGCGCGCGACGGGCGCGACGATGTCCGGTTCCTCGATGACGACCATCGCCCCGGCCATGTCCCCGTCGTGGGTCAGGGACAGGTGGATGATGGCACCCGGCAGGAACTGCGCGGCCTCGTCGTGCAGCTTGATCGACGGCCGGCCCCAGGCGTCGTTGACGACCTCGACCTGCACGTACGCGTTGTCACCGACTGACGGCGGCCGCGCGAACCGGGACGACGCCCACGCCTTGATCACCGCTTCCTTCGCCGCCCATCGGACAGCGTAGTGGCGGGCCGGGTCGCTCTTGGCCTCGCAGTAGCGGCGCTCCCCCGGCCGGAAGCTCGACTTCATCGCCGTGCCCGGCCGGGCCAGCTGCTCCGCGAACTCGGAGACCGTCACCAGATCGAAACCGATTCCCAGGATCGCCATCTACTTGCACCCCGGCAGTCCGGACCGGTACACGTCGTCGGCACCGAGACGCGCGTCCTCGCTGAGCAGCACGTCCGCCTCGAGCTGGCGGGCCGCCTTCGCGGGCACCGCGTCACCGCCGAACCGCCGGTCCGCGGGCCGCTCGTAGAGGTCGGTGCCGCCGCACATCGCGGACGCGAGCCGCCGCTGACCGTCGATCGTGCGCTGCCGGGCCTGCGCCAGGTAGTCCGCCCGACGGTCGGCGGGCACCGACTCGATGAACGCCTGCGGGTGCACCACCGCGATCAGCCCGGACACGTGACCGAAGCCGAGGCTGGTCAGCAGGCCCGCCTTGAGCGGGAACTGCTCGCCGAACCGCAGCGCCTCCCGCGGCCACACCAGGTGGGAGAACTCGGCCATCTTGTCGTCGACGCAGTCCAGGCTGCGGTTCGGCGGCACGATGCCCTGGCTGAGCACCTGGCACAGACCGATCAGCTGGAACGCCGCCGCGCCACCCTTTGCGTGACCGGTGAGGGTCTTCTGCGAGACGACGAACAGCGGGGCGCCTTCGCTGCGGCCCAGCGCCGCCGCGAGCCGCTCGTGCAGCTCGGCCTCGTTCGGGTCGTTCGCGGCCGTCGACGTGTCGTGCTTGGAGATCACCGAGATGTCGTCGGCGGTGACACCGAGCGCGTTCAGCGAGAGCGCCAGCTGCGAGTCCTGACCACCCCGGCCCGCGCCGAGGGCACCGATACCGGGGGCCGGGATCGAGGTGTGGACACCGTCGGCGAACGAACCGGCCCACGCGACCACACCGAACACCGGCAGGCCCATCTCGAGCGCCACGTCACCGCGGGCCAGCAGGATGGTGCCGCCACCGGCGGACTCGACGAACCCACCGCGCCGGCGGTCGTTGGCCCGCGAGAACCGGCGGTCGCTGATGCCCTTGGCGGTCATCTCCTCCGACTTCGCGGTCGCCGACATGTCACCGAACCCGACGATGCCCTCGATACCGAGGTCGTCGAAACCACCGGCGACCGCGAACATCGCCTTGCCGAGCCGGATCTTGTCGACGCCCTCCTCGACCGACACCGCGGCCGTCGCGCACGCCGCGACCGGGTGCACCATCGCGCCGTAACCACCGACGTACGACTGCATGACGTGCGCGGCGATGACGTTCGGCAGCGCCTCCTGCAGGATGTCGTTCTGCCGCGACTCCCCGAGCAGGGTGTCGACGTACAGCGACCGCATCGAGGTCATGCCGCCCATACCGGTGCCCTGCGTGTTGGCGACCGTCGACGGGTGCACCCAACGCAGCAGCTCCGACGGGGTGAAGCCGCCGGTGAGGAACGCGTCGACCGTGGTCACCAGGTTCCACAGGCCGACCCGGTCCACCGACCCGGCCATGTCCGCGGGGACACCCCACTTCGTCACGTCGAACCCGGTCGGGATCTGGCCGCCGACCGTGCGGGTCAGCTTCGCCTTGCGCGGCACCCGGATCTCGGTGCCGGCGCGGCGGGTGACCTGCCAGTCACCGCTCTCGGGGTCCTGCGCGGCGACCGTGTGCTCCGGGTCGGAGTCGACGAACGCCTGTGCCTCGGCCTCGGACCCGACCACGAAGCTCAGGTCCTTGTCGAGGAACACCGACGTCATCAGCGGCATGGTGTTGTCGACCATCGCGCCCTCGTCGCCGTAGCGGCGGATGCCGCAGCGTTCCACGACCGTGTCGTGGTAGCGGTCGGCGATCTCCGCCTCCGGCACCAGCTCACCGGTCTCGGCGTCGTACCAGCCCGGCTCGGGGTCCTGCTCCCAGCCGACGAGGCCGGTGTTCCACGCCAGTTCGAGCACGCCGGCCGCCGAGAGCTGCTCGTCGACCTCCATCTCGAAGCGGGTGCGGGCCGAGCCGTACGGGCCGAGCTCGCCGGCGCCGACGATGACGACCAGGTCCGCCGGGTTGACGTCCAGCTCCGGCCACGCCGGGGCGGGCAGCTCGTCGACGAGCCGCGGCGGCGCGGGCAGCGCCGAGATCGTCTCCGCCGCGGACTCGGCCGATTCCGACTCCCTCTCGGCCTCGGCGGCCTCGCGGGACAGGGCCACCAGGTCGAGCCGGACGTCGGCGAGACCACCGGTCAGGTCGACCGTCACCGGTGCGACCGCGGCCTGCGTCACCGTCTCGGCGGTGCAGGTGGCCAGCAGCTGCTCGGCCATCTCGTCGGTCGACCAGGTGCGCACACCCTTCGACTCGACGGCCTCGACCATCGGGTCGTTGCCGCCCATCAGGCCGGTGCCGCGCACCCACCCGATCAGCGCGTGCACCAGCGTGACCCGCTCGGCCCAGCTGCGCTCGGCGCTCCAGCGGCCGACGAGCGCGTCGAGCGCCGCCTTCGACTCGCCGTACGCGCCGTCGCCGCCGAACAGGCCCCGGTTCGGGGAACCGGGCAGCACCACGTGCAGGTGGGTGTCGACGTCACGGTCGTGACCGATCGTCGACAGGCCGGCGATCAACCGCTCCACCGACCACAGCAGCACCCGCATCTCCATCTCGGCGCGCGCGCCGGCGTCGGAGAGCTCGCCCGCGACGCGCGGTGCCGCGAACGGGAACAGCAGCGTCGGGGTGACGGCCTCCTTGACCAGCTTCTTCGCACCGCCGGCGGTTTCCGTCTGCTCCTGGCCGATCCAGTCGATCAGGGCGTCGACGTCGGTGTACGACGCCATGTTCGCGGGCACCACCCACAGCGACGCACCGGCGCGGGCGTTCTCGCGGTACAGCTTCCGGTAGAAGCCGAGCCGCTCGTCGTCGAGACGCGAGGTCGTCACGAACACCGTCGCCCCACCGCGCAGCAGCTGCCCGGTCACGGACGCGGCGATCGAGCCCTTGCTGGCGCCGGTGACGACGGCGACCTGATCCGACCACGGGCCGGTCAGCGCGTCCCGGACCTGGGCGGCCTCGGCGATCGTCGCGTACACGCCGACGAGTTCCTCCCGGCCCTCGGCCTCGGCGCGGCGACGCCACCAGTCGGCGTGCGCGGCGACGGCCGGTCCGGCGCCGGTGAAGTCGGCGTCGGTGACCGAGACGACCGTCGCGTGGTCGCCGATCCACAGCCGCGCGAGGTCCTCGCGGGCGGAGGCCCAGCGGTCGTCGAGCAGCAGCGCCTTGCGGGCGTCGAACGCCGGCGCGACCAGCCGCGGCCAGTCGGAGCCGAGCTCCGCCGAAACCAGGTCGACCAGTTCGGTGTCGGCCTCGGCGACGGTCGCCGCCGCCTGATCGGCCAGGCCGAGCTGCTCGAGCACCAGGCGGGCCGCCGAGGCGAGCACGCCGTTGCGTCCGGTGATGTGCTCGGTGAACTCACCCAGCGCGGCCGCGTCGACGGTGCCACCGGCACCGCCGCCGGCCGACGGCATCGACACCGCGACTCCGCGGCGCGCCGCCACCGCCTGCACCGCGGCGTCGACCACCGCGTCCACCGCGGCGCCGTCGGACAGCGCACCCTCGTGCAGCCCGCCCATCGCGCCGCCGCGCACGCTCGAACCGTCGCGGGTGCCGAGGGCCACCTCGGCGGTGACGTGGCTGGCCCAGCCGGCGCCGAGCTCCCACACCTTGGTGACACGCTCGGCGATCGCGGCCGGACGCTTGCCGGACGGACCGAACACCTTGCGCAGGTGGTCGTTCAGCGAGTCGGTCAGCACCGGGCCGAATGGCTTGTAGGTGCGGGCCAGCTTGTTCACGGTCACCGCGAGCGAGCCCATGTCGGCGTCCGCGGCACCGTCGATCGCGCCGAGCGACAGCTCGGAACCGAGGTCGACGAGCAGCTGGTTGCGTCGCGACGACACGCCGTCGCACAGCGCCTCGATCGTGTCCGCCGGACCGATCTGGTCCGGGCGCAGCTTCGTCCACAGCGCGATCAGCACGTTGGTGGCGTCGGACGCCGCGAACGCGATGTCGTCGGGACGCGGGCCTCCGGCCGGAGCGGACGGGGCCGCGGCGGGAGCCGGGGCGGCCGCCGCCGGTGCCGGAGCGGCCTCGGCCACCGGGGCCTCGGGCTCGTCGTCCACCGGAGCCGGATCGGTGTCCGTGGAGTACACGACCCCGGCCTCGCGCTCGATGTTGAGCACCTCGACCGGGCCGCCGATGCGACCGGGCAGCTTGAGGGTCTGCGACGCCAGGTTCGCGACCGTCGGGGTCGCGGCGAGACCGATCTCGACGAACCGCTCGACGCCGAGTCCGCCGTCGGCCTCGTCGGCGAACAGCAGGTCCTGGGTCTCGATCCAGCGGACCGGGCTGGCGAACTGCCAGGCCAGCAGCTCGGCGAGGACCACGCGGGTCAGCGCGACCGGGTTCGCCGACCAGGTGTCGAAGTCCGCGAGGACCTCGTTCAGCTGCGCGGACGGCACCAGGTCCGCGATCTCCTGGATGAACTCGCGGCCCAGGTTGAACGGCTTGGGCACCAGGTTCGGGATGTAGCGGCCGATCAGGATCGCCGGGTCGATCTCCTCCGGCAGCAGCTTGAGCAGCCGCTCCCGGAAGTCGTCGACGCCGCCCCGGAGCACGGTCGAGTGGAACGGGACGTCGATGCCGGGGATGACGATGAACGCCCGTTTGCCGCCGAACTCGGCGCGCTTGCGGTCGATCTCCTTCTCCAGGGCCGCCAGGCCCGCGACGGTGCCGGCGATCGCGTACTGCGAACCCCGCAGGTTCAGGTTCACGATCTGCAGGAACTCGCCGGTCTCGGCAGCGACACCGCCGACGAAGGCCTCCAGGTCGGCGTCGTCGACACCGAACTGCGACGGCCGGATCGCGGCCAGCCGGTAGTCCGAGCGGCCGTGCTCGTCGCGCGGGACCAGGGCGTGCATCGCCGAGCCCCTCTGGAAGACCACCTCGAGCACCGCCTCGAGCGGCAGCACCCCGGCGACCGCGGCGAGCGCGTTGTACTCACCGACCGAGTGACCGGCCAGGTAGGAGCCCTCGACGAAGGCACCGGACTCACGCAGCTCCGCGACCTGCGCGACGCCGAGGACTGCCATCGCGACCTGGGTGAACTGGGTCAGGTGCAGCACGCCGTCCGGGTGCTTGTGCGTGACGCCACGGGCCTTCACGACGGTCGGGTTGTCACGGACGATGGCGAGGATCGAGAAGCCGAGCGTCTCGCGGGTGTGCTTGTCGGCCCTGTCCCAGATCTCGCGGGCGGCCTTCGAGCGGGCCCGGGCGTCCAGGCCCATGCCCGGGCGCTGGATGCCCTGGCCGGGGAAGGCGTACACCGTCGTCGGCGCGGCGGTGCGGCCGGTTGCGACCATCACCAGTTCGCCGTCGACGCGGCAGCCGACCTCGACGATCTCGGCGCCGGCGTCGTGCGCGATGCGGTCGACACGGACGTCGATCAGCGCGCCCGGGCGGACCATGCCGAGGAAACGGGCGGTCCACGCGGTCAGCCGGCGCGCCGGGACGGTCGCCTCCGGGTCGACCGCGACGACGACCTGCTGGGCGGCGGCGGAGAGCCACATGCCGTGCACGATCGGGCTGCCGAGCCCGGCGAGCAGCGCGGCGTTGTCGGAGGTGTGGATCGGGTTGTGGTCACCGGAGACCTGAGCGAACGCGGCCATGTGCCGCGGCGCGACGATCGTGGTCTGCCGGCGGCGGCGACGCGGGGTGTCGACGGCGGCGTCGGTCAGCGAGCCGCCGGCGCGGGCCGGGTCGGCCAGCTCGGCCTTGCCGCTGCGGCCGCGGATCGCGAACCGCTCGACCATCGTCGCGAACGTCGGGGCCGCGGTGCCCTGCTCGCCGCGCATGGCGCCGACCTCGACCCGGACCTCGACGACCCGACCGAGGTCGGTGTCGACGACGGAGACGCCCTCGGCCTTGACGGTCAGCACGGCCGCGTCGGCGGGGATCGCGTCGACGAGCTGGACGGCGTGGTCGAGGTGCACCAGGTCGAGCATGCCCTCGATCGCGTGCACACCCTCGGCGGTCTGCGCGGCACCGAGCACGGCGAACACCGCAGGCCAGCACGCGCCGACGAGCACGTCCGGCACCGCGGAGGCGCCGGGCACCAGCGACACGGGCAGACCGGACGCGGTGACGCCGGAGTGGTCGGCGACCAGGTCGGGGATCCACGCGACGTTCAGGCGGGCGACGTCGCCCTTGACGGCCGGCAGTTCCTGACCGGCCGCGACCCCGAGCAGCGCCGACATCGCGGCCTCGGCGTCCTCTTCGGTGACGACGGGCGCGCCGCCGTCGCGGGTGGAGCCGGGGACGGTGATCGCGATGGTGACCGCGCGGTCGCCGACGAGCGGGACCCGCAGTTCGACGCGGTCCTCCCCGAGCTGCCGCAGCGTGGCGCCGGTGGTGGCGTGCGCGGCGTCGGAGTCGGTGACGGTCCAGGCGTTCAGGTCGCCGAGGCGGTGCACCGGGTTGCGGGTCAGGCGCGAGGCCCACAGCACGTCGGGGGCGGCGAGCACGACACCGAACAGCCCGGCGGCGTCGGCGCGGCGACGTCCGGCCACGGCGACCGGCGCCGCGCCGGCGGCGAGCAGCTCGTCGGTGGTCGCCTTCTCGAAGCGGTCGAGCAGGTCCCCGACCGGCTCGTCGGCGCGGGTGATCCCGGCGACGGCGACGGTGCCCGGAATGATGCACACCTGGTCCGCGGTGTAGCGCGGGTCGTGCGCCTGCCACAGCGAGTCGGACCGCCACCAGCGGCGCACGTCCTTGTCGATGACCGGGACGAAGTTCACCGGCTTGCCGGGGGTCTTGCACAGTGCGACGAAGAACGCGACGTCGGCGGGGTGCAGGACGGTGGTCGCGGCGTCCGGGAACTGGGCGCGCAGCGTGCACAGCGCGGCCTCGGGACGCTCGAGGATCAGCTCGTCCGCGAACTGGGTCGCGATCGGGCCGCGGTCGTTGCGGTGCAGCCGCGCCTCGGCGCGCTGGAGCATCTGCGCGAACCGGTCCCGCCAGGTGATGTCCAGCCACACCGACTCGGTGGCCTCGGCGTACGCCTGCGCCCAGTCGGTGCCGCAGTCGAACTCCTTCGCCGCGTCGATCCCGACGGCGAGCTCGAGGTAGCGGCGCAGCCAGCGCTCGTAGGTCATCGTCGCGACGTCACCGAAGTACGGCTTCGCGGTCACGTCGAGGGCGGTGATGATCTCGTCGCGACGCTTCGCGACGGCCTTCTCGTCGCCGGCGACCTCGTCGAGGAGGCGTCCGGTGCGGGAGGCGGCGTTGTCGATCTCGTGGATGTCGGCGCCGAGCTGGCTGCGACCCGACGACATGCCGCCGGTCGCGGTGCCCGCGGCGACCCAGTCGGGGGTGCCGGGGGTGTCGACGAGCATCTGCTTGACGTCGGGCGAGGTGGTGGCCTCGAGGGTGGCCATCGCGGCGGTGCCCACGAGGATGCCGTCGACCGGCATCGCCGGGTAGCCGAGCTGCTCGGACCAGCGTCCGGTCAGGTAGTCGGCGGCCCGCTCGGGGGTGCCGATGCCGCCGCCGACGCAGATCACCAGGTTCGGCCGCGCGCGGAGCTCGGCGTAGGTGCTCAGCAGCAGGTCGTCGAGGTCCTCCCACGAGTGGTGGCCACCGGCGCGGCCGCCCTCGATGTGCGCGATGACCGGGAACTCCGGCACCTCGGCGGCGATCCGGATCACGGACTTGATCTGGGCGACGGTGCCCGGCTTGAACGCGACATGCGTGATGCCGGCCTCGTCGAGGTCGCCGATGATCGCGACGGCTTCCTCGAGCTCGGGGACGCCTGCGGTGACGACGACACCGTCGAACGGGGCGCCGGCCGCGCGGGCCTTCGGAACGAGGCGCTTGCCGCCGACGTGCAGCTTCCACAGGTAGGGGTCGAGGAACATCGAGTTGAACTGGACGGCGCGGCCCGGTTCGAGCAGCGTCGACAGCTCCGCGACGTGGTCGGCGAAGATCTTCTCGGTGACCTGGCCGCCACCGGCGAGCTCGGCCCAGTGGCCGGCGTTCGCGGCGGCGGCGACGATCTTCGGATCGACCGTGGTCGGGGTCATGCCGGCGAGCAGGATCGGCGACCGGCCGGTCAGCTTCGTGAACGCGGTCTCGACAGCGACCTTGCCGTCGGGCAGCGACACCAGCGACGGGCGGAACGCGGTCCACGCCTTGTGCACCTCGGGTGCGGCGCCCGGGGTGAGCAGGCTGCGCTGGCCGCCGCGGGTGGCGACGGCGACGATCCCGACGCCGCTGCCCCGCAGCGGGCCGGCGGTCATCCGGGTGAGCAGGTCGCCGGGACCGAGGTCGAGGATCCAGGCGGCACCGGCGTCGACCGCGGAGTCGACGGCGGCGACCCAGTCGACCGGGTCGGTCAGGCAGGCGCGGGCCAGACGGGTGGCGCGCTCGACGTCGAGGCCGCAGCGGGCGGCCCAGGCGCCGACCGTGTCGACGGCGTCGGCGAAGGCGGGGTGGTGGAATCCGACCTCGGCGGCGACGGGCTCGAAGATCGGCGCGAAGACGGCACCGCCGCGCTTCTTCGCCTCCCGCTCGGCGGCCTCCTCGGCGGCGATCTGCTCGGCGCGCTGCTGCACGCGGGCGAGCTGGGCGGGCGCGCCGGACAGCACGACCCGGCGACGGCCGTTGCGGATCGCCATCGCGACGCCGCGTTCGGCGTCGACGCCGCTGAACAGTTCGTCGACGATGGCCTGCATGCGGGCCGGATCGACGTCGGAGACCGCGAGCATCGGCGTGCGCTCGCCTGCGCCGACGATGCCACGACGACGACCGACCAGGACGGCGGCGGCACCGATCAGCTGGGAGATGGCGAGCAGTGCGCCGTCGGACTCGCCACCGTCGGCGATGGACTCGGCGGCGACCAGGCCCTGCGAGTGGCCGATCACCGCGGCGGGCGGGGTCTGTGCCGAATCGAGGCCCTGCAGGCGCAGCGACCGCAGCGCGGCGAGCTGGGTGAGCAGCACGCCGGGCAGCGACACCGCAGCCGAGGTCAGTGCCTCCGCGGACGGGCCGGCGTCCGTGACGTCCTCGTCGGCGACGTCACGTTCGAGGATCCAGCCGATGGGGTCGAAGCCGACGGGCCGAACCACCAGCAGGTCCTGCGCGACCGGCGCCAGTGCGGCCGCGGCTTCGTTCACGAGGGAGGTCATGTCGGGCTCGAGTCCGTTGTCACGGATCAGTTCCTCGAGCGGTTCGAGCCATGCGGCACCCTGACCGCCGAAGGCCAGGGCGTAGGGCTCACCGGCAACAAGCCGATCGCGTAGGGGCGACTTCGCCGCACCGGGCCGCGTCGGCGCGAATCGGGATCCGGTGGACCCGTCGCCCTTGCCCAGAGGTGTGCTCTCGTCGATCGTCACGCTGGTTGGTCCTCTCCTGGTCGGAACCCACCGACGTCGCCAACCACCCGACGGACGCTTCGGCGAGTCCGCGGGCCAGCTTTTCGGGGGTGCGAACAGCGTCGCACAGGATCATGAGGATTTCCTCATGTTTACCGTTCAGCTCCGGCGTTCTACCAGGTAGTAGGCGTGACGCAGCTCACAGGACGCTCGTCCAAGTGACTTTCGAGTAAGAAGAAAACACGCTGGCAGAGCCGAGAACCCGCGAGTAGGAAACCTGAGGAAATCCTCACGTTGATCGTTATGCAACCGTTATATCCACGGCCTCGGCTACCGTCTCCCGCCTTTACCTTCCGAACGGCTTCGGATCGGGCTCCTCCGGTGCATCCGGCGTCGACGCCGTGGCATAGTCTGTTGCGGCACGCGCGAGTGGCGTAATTGGCAGCCGCGTCAGGTTTAGGTCCTGGTGTCTTCGGACGTGGGGGTTCGAGTCCCCCCTCGCGCACCACAACCGGCGGTGACCGGCCGGGTCACTGTGACCCTCACCTCCCCCACACCCGGCTGGGCCCCTTCCCAGCTCGGGTACCGTCGTGGTGTGGCTCGTTCATCCTCTCGTCGTCGACCGGCACTGATCGTGTTCGTGATCGTCGCGAGCGCCGCGTGCTTGGGTCTGGGCTACTGGCAGTGGACCCGTTTCGAAGCGGTCGGCGGCACCGGGCAGAACCTGGGCTACGCGTTCCAGTGGCCGCTGTTCGCGGCGTTCGTGGTGTATGCGTACCGCCGCTTCGTGCAGCTGGAGGACACCGCACCGGAGGATCAGGCCAAGGTCGCGAACGGTGACGAGCCGCGCGAGATCCCCGCGAACCTCCTGCCGCAGCGCAGCGCCCCGCCGGTCACCGCGAACCTGGACTCCGACAACCCGGACGACGAAGCCCTCCAGGCGTACAACAACTACCTCGCGCAGCTCCGAGCCGGCGAGGCCGATAGGAGCAGCACGTGAGCACGGCCCCCGACGAGACCGTCACCACCACCCCGGTCCGCGACACCGCGAAGATCGCCTCCGCGCTCACCCGCTATCGAGTGCTCGCCTACATCACCGGTGTCTGGCTGCTGATCCTCACCGCGGAGCTCATCTACAAGTACCTGATCCTCGACGATGCGAGCAGCGCCCCGAGCTGGTTCTTCTACATCGGACAGGTGCACGGGCTGTTCTACATGCTGTACCTGGCCTTCACGATCGACCTGGCGATCAAGGCCCGGTGGAAGCCGGTGACGATCGTCACGACCGCGCTGGCGGGCACGATTCCGTTCCTGTCGTTCGTCGCCGAGCACAAGCGGACCCGGCAGGTCCGCGCCGACTTCGACCTCTGACGGCAGCGCCCCCGCTCCTCACCCGAATGGGCCATTCGCTCGGTTCAACCGAGCGAATGGCCCATTCCGGATTTCAGGGGTGGGCGGCCAACCGAGGCCCGCCCTCAGCCGCGGGCGAGATCGGCGAGATCCGGCACCAACTGGGCCAGTGCGCGGCCGCGGTGCGAGGCGGCGTCCTTCTCCTCCGGGCTGAGTTCCGCGGCGGTGCGCGGCTCCCCTTCCGGCACGAACACCGGGTCGTAGCCGAAGCCGCCGTCACCGCGGGCCTCGCGGGCGATCGTTCCGGGCCAGGTGCCCCGCACGACCCGCTCGACGCCCCCGGGCACCACCAGCGCGCAGGCGGAGACGAACGCCGCTCCCCGCCGCTCGTCCGGGGTGTCCGACAGCTGCGCGAGCAGGAGCGCGGTGTTCGCGTCGTCGTCGCCATGCCCGCCGGCCCACCGCGCCGACAGCACGCCCGGCATCGCGTTCAACACGTCGACCTCGAGCCCGGAGTCGTCGGCGACACAGGGCAGGCCGGTCGCGGCGGCGCCGTCCCGGGCCTTGACCAGAGCGTTCTCCTCGAACGTCGCGCCGGTCTCTGGGGTTTCCGGGAATTCCGGGACCTCGTTCAGTCCGACGAGTTCGATGCCGACGACCCCCGCCGTCTCCAGGACCCGACGCAGTTCGCGGAGCTTCTTGGCGTTCCGGGACGCGACGAGAACCCGGGTCTCAGACACCGAACTTCTTCTTCTCGGGGGTCTTCGGCTCGGGCAGATCACCCGGATACGGCAGCGCGAGCGCGGCCTTCTGCACCTCGAAGAGCTGCTCGCAGCCGGCCAGCGCGGAGTCGAGCAGCTTGTCGAGGGTGCTGCGCGGGAACGTCGCGCCCTCGCCGGTGCCCTGGATCTCGACGAGGGTGCCGGTGTCGGTGGCGACGACGTTCATGTCGACCTCCGCGCGCGAATCCTCCTCGTACGGCAGGTCGAGCCGGACCCGGCCGTCGACGACGCCGACGCTGACCGCGGCGATCGCGCAGGAGATCGGCTGCGGGTCGGACAGCAGGTCCGCGGCCCGCAGGTAGGTGACGGCGTCGACGAGGGCGACGTAGGCGCCGGTGATGGCCGCGGTGCGGGTTCCGCCGTCGGCCTGCAGGACGTCGCAGTCGATCGCGATGGTGTTCTCACCGATCGCGCCGAGGTCGATGCAGGCCCGCAGGGACCGCCCGACGAGCCGGCTGATCTCCTGGGTGCGCCCGCCGACCCGACCCTTGACCGACTCGCGGCCGCTGCGGGTGTGGGTCGCCGCCGGGAGCATTGCGTACTCGGCGGTCAGCCAGCCCAGCCCGGACCCCTGCCGCCAGCGCGGCACCCCCTCGGTGACGCTGGCCGTGCACATCACGCGGGTGTTGCCGAATTCGACCAGCACCGAGCCCGCGGGATGGCTGGTGAATCCCCGGGTGATCTTCACTTCGCGGAGCTCGTCGTCCGCCCTGCCGTCCAGTCGTCTGCTCACCCCGGTGAGCCTAGGCCATGTCTCCCGATCCCCGTTTCAGCGCCTCGAGCGATCGGGAGACACGCGCTGGCCGCTCAGATGTCGAAGACGTCGCCGGCGCTGACGGCGTGTACGGGTCCGGAGAACTCGGCCTTCGCCTCGGCGATGACGTCCTCCCGCGAGGTCCACGGCGGAATGTGCGTCAACAGCAGTTCGCCGACGCCGGCCCGGGTCGCGAGCTGCCCGGCCTCGGTGCCGGACAGGTGGATGCCCTCGGGCCGGTCCGGGTGGTGGGTCCAGGAGGCCTCGGACAGCAGGACGTCGGCGCCGCGAGCGAGTTCGACGACGTCGTCGCACATCCCGGTGTCGCCGGTGTAGACGAGCGTCCGGCCGTCCGGGTCGGTGAACCGCAGCCCGTAGGCCTCCGGCGGGTGGTACACGCGCCGCGACTGCACGGTCAGGATCCCGTGGTCGACGACACCGCCGTCGGTGAACCTGCGCAGGTCGATCGTGTCGGAGATGTCGTCGAGGTCGCCGGCGCACTCCGCGGACGCGACCCCGATCCGGTGGTGGGTGTCGGTGGGCCCGTAGATCACGGCCCGTCCCGGCGGCGGGTTCGGGTGGTAGCGCCGCCACACCAGCAGCCCGGGCAGGTCGAGGCAGTGGTCGGCGTGCAGGTGCGTCAGGAAGATCGACACGGCACCCGGGTCCTCGTAGCGCTGCAGGGCGCCGAGCACTCCGGGTCCGAAGTCGATGACCGCCGGAGGGGTGTCCGGTGCGGTGAGCAGGTACCCCGACGCGGGCGAGTCGGGCCCGCCGACGCTGCCCGAACAACCCAGGACGGTGATGCGCATAGGGTCATGCTGCCACGCCCGGCCGGTCGCGAAAAAGGATCGCCCGGATTCGAGACGAACACCCGCGGCAGGGCCGCAGTGAGCGTGACGTCACACGACCGGAGGGAGAGCCTTCGCCGTCCGCGAGCCGCGCACGTCGGACGCCAGCAGCCACGCCGCGAGCACCCCGCCGACGGCACCGAACAGGTGGCCCTGCCAGGACACCCCGGGCGTGCCGGGCAGCACGCCCCACAGCATGCCGCCGTACACGAGCAGCACCACCAGCCCGAGTGCGAGCTGGCCGAAGTGCCGGGTGAACAGGCCCCGGGTGATCAGGTAGGCGAGCCAGCCGAACACCAGCACGGACGCGCCGAGGTGGTTCGTGCCGGATCCGCCGGTCAGCCAGGTGCCGACGCCGCCGACGACCCAGATGATCGCGGTCGCGGTGAGCCCGCGCGCGATCCCGGACAGCATCACCAGGAACCCGAGCACCAGCAGCGGAATCGTGTTGGCCACCAGGTGGCCCCAGCCGTAGTGCAGGACGGGGGCGAACACGACGCCCCAGAGTCCGTCGACGGTGCGGGGTTCGACACCGCCGGCGTCGAGCCGGTTGCCGAGGACCATGTCGGCGAATTCGAGTACGTACAGCCCGACCACGAAGGCGCTGATCGTGATCGCCGCCTGCTGCCAGTTCGGGCGCGCGGGCACGGGCGCGTTCGACGGTCCGGGGACCGGGTGACGCGACGTCGGGTGGGTCATGGTCCGGCGGGCCCCTTTCTCGGGGATGGGACTCGAATACCGATGCCCCGAGCCTACCCAGCTCAGACGTCGAACGCGGACGGGAACAGGTCGCGGTAGCCGGGGATCCCGGCGACCGCGGTCGCGGTGAGGATCGCGTCGACGATGGCCCGCGAGACGACGTCCGCGGCGGCGGCGCAGACGGCGTCGAGCGCAGGCAGATCCACCGGGAAGGCCGCGGGCAGGGCCACGGCCGGTGCGGGCAGCGGATGGGTTCCGGTCGACAGGGCGAACAGGGTGTCGCCGTCGAGGGGCGAGTGCGCGGGCCGGATCGCGCGGGCGAGCCCGTCGTGCCCGGCGACCGCGACCCGCCGGCACGCGGCCTTGCTCAGCGGCGCGTCGGTGGCGACGACGCCGATCGTCGTGTTGAGCACGGTCCCCTTGCTGCCGAGTTCCCGTGCCGCGGCGAGGTCCGCGGCGTCCGGGACGCGCAGTCCCCACGCGGCCGCGTCGGCGGTCCCGACACCCCACGGCAGCCCGGTGCCCGGATCGAAGACCGAGCCGACCGGGTTCGCGACGACCAGCGCACCGACCGTCGCCCCCTCGGCGGGTCCGGGCCCGAGCACGGTGCTGGCGGTCCCGACCCCGCCCTTGAGGATGCCGGCGCGGGCCCCTGCTCCGGCCCCGACGCTGCCGCGTTTGAACTCGGCGTGCGCGGTGTCGGCGGCGAGGAACCCGTGGTCGGGCGTCGGGCGCACCGCCCAGTCCCCAACCGGAAGGTCGAAGATCACCGCGCCCGGAACGATCGGGACGACGTGACCGTCGGCGTCCATCGGGATGCCGCGACCACGTTCTTCGAGCCAGCGCATGACGCCGTCGGCGGCGGCGAGTCCGTAGGCACTGCCGCCGGTGAGCAGTACGGCGTTGACCCGCTGCACGCTGTGGCTGGGATCGAGCAGATCCGTCTCGCGGGTGCCGGGTCCGCCTCCTCGCACGTCGACGGCGGCGGTCGCACCGTTCTCGGCGACGACGACCGTGCACCCGGTGGCGCGACCCGATCCGAGACTCGCGTCGGCGTCGAGTTCCTGGTGGTGCCCGACGAGCAGTCCCGCGACGTCGGTCAGGCTGTTGCGCGGCCCCGGTGCCCCCGTCACGGCAGCAGCACCTGAACGAGGGAGTCCTGCATCCAGGTCAGCCAGTGGTAGACGTCGAGGTGCGGCGCCCGCGGGTCGTCGGGGTCCAG
This sequence comes from Rhodococcus olei, assembly GCF_039540555.1. Taxonomy (NCBI): domain Bacteria; kingdom Bacillati; phylum Actinomycetota; class Actinomycetes; order Mycobacteriales; family Nocardiaceae; genus Rhodococcus; species Rhodococcus olei. The sequence goes on from NZ_BAABFB010000049.1 coordinate 25,558, forward strand.
TTCGTCCGGGGTGTCGGCGTCGATGCCGATCGTGGTGCCCAGCGCCAGCCGGACGTCGTTGAGTCCGTACAGCCACGCCTCGGCCTGCTCCGGGGTGAGCACGACCTTGCCGCCGTCGGCGGGGACCGTCTCGAGGATCACCGTCCCGGCGGCGACCTTGGCGTCGATGATCTCCGGTTCGTACAGACTGCGCAGCGCGCCGTTGGCGTTGGCGTCGCGGGACTCGGGGTCGACCGCGTCCCGGCCGGCGCCGAAGAAGTCGGGCAGCAGCCGGGCGAGGGTGGCGTCGGCGGGCGGCGTGGCGTTACCGGTGCGCAGCCCCGTCAGTTCGGCGAGGTCGTCGTACGGTGCGGACGCCGACCGGTCCTCGAGCAGACCCATCACCGACGTCACCAGGGAGCGCAGCACCGACGCCTCCCGAGCGTCCATTTCGGACCGGATCTTGACGCCGCCCAGTGAATTCCTACGGCTCCATGTGCGCACGGTGAATTACCCGATGACCCTTTCGATGTGACGGTGCCGCTCAGCTGTCCTTCTGCATGGTGGCCCACAGGCCGGCCGCATGCAGCCGCTGGACGTCGTGCTCCATCTTGTCCCGGGAGCCGGACGACACGACGGCCTTGCCCTCCTTGTGCACCTGCATCATCAGGTCCGTTGCCTTGGCCTTGCTGTAGCCGAACAGCTTCTGGAAGATGAACGTCACGTAGTGCATGAGGTTGACCGGGTCGTCCCACACCACCGTCACCCAGGGCCGATTCAGCGATTCGTCCTCGTCGGTGACCTCCGCCTGCTCGGGCAGCACGGTCGGCGCCGGCGTCGGCATGTTCGCCATCGGTACGGCCATCAGTGAAATGTACGGGCGCGGAGCCATACAACCAGCCTACGACGGGATCCGGACCAAATGAACACCGGCGATCAAAACGCGGCGACGCAGTCGGCCGGTGGTGTCACCCCCTCGTAGGGTGTGCGGGGTGACGAACTGGCAGCGGCCCGAATCCGCGACGAGCACCGCGCTGCTCACCGACAAGTACGAACTGACCATGCTCTCGGCCGCCCTGGCCGACGGCTCCGCGGACCGTCGGTGCACGTTCGAGGCGTTCGCTCGCCGACTGCCGGACGGCCGCCGGTACGGGGTCGTGGGCGGCACCGCGCGGGTGATCGACGCGATCGAGCGGTTCCGGTTCGGCGACGCCGAACTGGCCGTGGTGTCCGAGTTCCTCGACGAGCGCACGGTGCGGTGGCTGCGCGACCACCGGTTCTCCGGTGACGTCGACGGATACCGGGAGGGCGAGCTGTACTTCCCCGGTTCGCCGATCCTGTCGGTGCGCGGCACGTTCGCCGAATGCGTCCTGCTCGAGACGGTGATCCTGTCGATTCTCAACCACGACAGCGCGATCGCGTCCGCGGCGGCCCGGATGGTCAGGGCCGCGGACGGGCGGAGGCTGATCGAGATGGGGTCCCGGCGCGCGCACGAGGAATCCGCGGTCGCGTGCGCCCGGGCCGCCTATCTGGCCGGCTTCACCGCGACCTCGAATCTCGAGGCCGCCCGCCGGCACGGGATCCCGGCGGCGGGCACCAGCGCACACGCGTACACGCTGCTGCACACCACCGCCGACGGCCGGCCGGACGAGGCCGCCGCGTTCCGCGGTCAGGTCGCGACGCTCGGGGTGAAGACGACCCTGCTGGTGGACACCTACGACATCACCGAGGGCGTGGCGACGGCGATCGAGGTCGCGGGCCCGGAGCTCGGCGCCGTCCGGATCGACTCCGGTGACCTGGGGGTCTGGGCCCGGGAGGTTCGGGGGCAGCTCGACTCCCTCGGCGCGACCGGGACGCAGATCGTGGTGTCGGGCGACCTCGACGAGTACGCGATCGCGGCGCTGCGCGCCGAACCGGTGGACACTTACGGTGTGGGGACCGCGCTGGTCACCGGCTCCGGCGCCCCCACCGCGGGCATGGTCTACAAGCTGGTGGAGGTGGACGGGGTTCCCGTGGAGAAGCGCAGCAGCCACAAGGTGTCGAAGGGCGGGACCAAGTCCGCGATCCGGTTCGCCCGGTCGACGGGGACGATCGTCGAGGAGGTCGTGTACCGAACCTCCGTGCCGGTCCCGGAGTCCGACGGACTCACCGGTCGCCCGCTGACGATCCCGATGATCCGCGACGGGGTCCGCGAACCCGATCTGCCGACCCTGACCGAGAGCCGGGACCTGGTGGCCCGCAACCTGGTGAGCCTGCCCTGGGAGGGTCTGAAGCTCTCTCACGGCGACCCGGCCGTGCCCACCCGTTTCGTCGGTTGAAGGAGGACGACATGAGCAACGACAAGCGGGCCCTCGTGATCGTGGACGTCCAGAACGACTTCTGCGAGGGCGGCTCCCTCGCGGTGACGGGCGGCGCGGCGGTCGCGGAGGCGATCACCGAGTACCTCGCCACCCCCGGCAGACCGCGGTACGCCGCGATCGTCGCGACCGCGGACCGGCACATCGACCCCGGGCCGCACTTCTCCGCGCGCCCCGACTTCCGGGACAGCTGGCCGCCGCACTGCGTGGTCGGTACATCCGGAAGCGACTTCCATCCGGCGCTGGACGTCTCGGCGGTCCAGGAGGTCTTCGGCAAGGGCAACTACGCGGCCGCGTATTCCGGCTTCGAGGGCAGCAGCGCCGACGGCGACTCGCTGTCGGACTGGCTGCAGGACCACGGCATCACCGCCGTCGACGTGGTCGGCATCGCCACCGACCACTGCGTCCGCGCGACCGCGATGGACGCCGTCCGGGAGGGCTTCGACACCCGCGTGCTGCTGGACTACACGGCCGGGGTGGCGCCGGACACGGTGCGGTCCGCGCTGGACGCGATGCAGACCGCAGGCGTCACCCTCGTCGGGTGGTCGGCTCCCCCGCCGCGCCGCACGGCCGCCGGCCGGCCGCGTCGCGGACGGTGACAGGAGCACCCGACCGCGGACAGTAGGCTGGTCCGGTGCGCGAACTCCCCACCGTCCCCGAGTTGCTGTCCGAGGCGGTGCACGCCCTCGGCGGCACGGAGCGGCGAAACCAGCTGACGATGGCGTCGGCGGTCGCGCACTCGATCGAGTCCGGTGAGCACCTGGCCGTGCAGGCCGGCACCGGCACCGGCAAGTCGCTCGCGTATCTGGTGCCGAGCGTGCGGCACGCGGTGCAGTCGGGCCGGACGGTGGTGATCTCGACCGCGACGATCGCGCTGCAGCGTCAGCTCGTCGACCGCGACCTCCCCCGACTGGCGAAGGCCCTGAAGAAGGCACTCGGCCGCGAGCTGCGATTCGCAATCCTCAAGGGCCGCAACAACTACCTGTGCATGAACAAGGTGCACACCGGAATGGCCGACCAGCCGGCGCCGGAGACGGAGCTGTTCGACGCGTTCGCGGTGTCACGGCTCGGCCGGGAGGTGCAGCGGCTGACCGCGTGGTCGTCGGACACCGAGACCGGCGACCGCGACGAGCTGGTGCCGGGTGTCAGCGACCAGGCGTGGCGGCAGGTCAGTGTCACCTCGCGCGAGTGTCTCGGCAAGTCCCGCTGTCCGATCGGCGAGGACTGCTTCGCCGAACGGGCCCGCACCGAGGCCGCGCAGGTCGACGTCGTCGTCACCAATCACGCGTTGCTCGCGATCGACGCGATCTCCGGGATCGCGGTGCTGCCCGAACACGACGTGGTGGTGATCGACGAGGCCCACGAGCTGGTGGACCGGGTGACCGGGGTCGCGACCGCGGAGCTGGCGCCGTCGACGATCGGCGCGGCGGCCCGCCGCTGCGTGAAGCTGGTCGAGGAGCAGGACGCCGACCGGTTGGAGGCGTCGTCGGAGGCGTGGGCGGCGGTGCTCGACGAGCTGCCCGCGGGGCGCTGGGAGCAGCTGCCCGACGGCGCCGGACACGCGTTGGCCCTGGTCCGGGACGCGGCGTGGGCGGTACGGACCGCGATCGGCCCGTCCCGGCCCGGGCAGGCGGCGGCGGACCCGGAGTCGGCGGCGGCCCGCGCGGCGGCCCTGTCCGCGGTCGACGAGGTGCACGACAGCGCGGTGCGGGTGCTCACCGCGTTCGACGAACCCGACCCGGCGAAGCGCCGGGACGTGGTGTGGCTGGCCGACGAGGAGCGCCGCGGGAAGCTGGTCCGGATCGCGCCGCTGTCGGTCGGCGGCCTGCTGCGGACGCGGCTGTTCGACGAGTCGACCGTGGTGCTGACCTCCGCGACGCTGACGGTCGGCGGGTCGTTCGACGGCCTGGCCGTCGAGTGGGGGCTGCCCGCGCAGGCCCCGGTGCGCAGCGACACCGCGATGGCGACCGGCACCGAGGCACCGTCCGACGAGTCGACGGTCAAGTGGAACGCGGTCGACGTGGGGTCGCCGTTCGACCACGCGAAGGCCGGAATCCTGTACGTGGCCAAGCATCTTCCGGCGCCGGGGCGCGACGGGTTGACCCCGCGGGTCCTCGACGAGATCGAGGAGTTGATCACCGCCGCCGGCGGCCGCACGCTCGGGCTGTTCTCGTCGACGCGGGCGGCGAAGGCGGCGGCCGCCGAGATGCGCACCCGGCTCGACACCCCGGTGCTGTGCCAGGGCGAGGACGCCACCGGACAACTCGTGCGCAAGTTCGCCGAGGACGAGGCGACGTCGCTGTTCGGCACGCTGTCGCTGTGGCAGGGCGTGGACGTGCCGGGGCCGTCGCTGTCGCTGGTGATCCTGGACCGGATCCCGTTCCCGCGCCCCGACGACCCGCTGCTCGCCGCACGCCAGCGGGCCGTCGAATCCCGCGGCGGCAACGGCTTTCTCGCGGTCTCGGCCAACCACGCGGCACTGCTGCTGGCGCAGGGGGTGGGCCGCCTGCTGCGCAGCGTCGACGACAAGGGCGTGGTCGCGATGCTCGACTCCCGGCTGGCCACCGCCCGGTACGGCGGGTACCTGCGGGCCTCCCTGCCGCCGTTCTGGGAGACGTCCGACCCGGTCGTCGTCCGCAAAGCGCTGGAGCGGCTGCGCCGCCCGTGAGTGTCACCCCGGTGGGGGTGACACTCGCTCGCCGGCGCCGGCGGGCCTTTGTGCCCGGAGGACAACCCCGCGGAGGAAGTCTGGCCTCGCGGACCGTTTCACCCGCTCCACCGCGTCAATAGTGTCGGTGATCACACACCGAACGGATTGCGAGAACGTGGTGAACATGAGCTATTTCGCGTGGGACCGGGCAGCCGAGTACGGCGAACTCCCCTGTGTGCGTGACGATCACATCGAACTGACCTACCGGGCGTTCGCGGACCGCGTCGACGCGTTCGCGGCGCAGCTGGACCGGTCCGGGGTACGCGCCGGCGACACCGTCGCGGTGATGCTGCCGAACCGGGTCGAACTCCTGATCGCGCTGATGGCGGCGTGGCGTCTCGGCGCCGCCGCGACCCCGGTGAACCCGGCGTTCACCGCCGACGAGGCCGGATACCAGATCGACGACGCCGCAGCGGTTCTCGTGGTCACCCGGGACACCGACTCCCCCACCGCCGGCCGCCCCTCGATCACCGTCGCGGACATGGCCGTCGACCCCGACCCCGCATGGACCCCGCCCGGGCCACCGTCCGGTCCGGACCTGGCGTTGCTGATCTACACGTCGGGGTCGACGGGCCGGCCGAAGGGCGTGATGCTCACCCACGACAACCTGGACTTCATGACCGGCTCGACGGTCGCGGCCTTCGAGCTGACGAGCGACGACCACTGCATGCTGGTGCTGCCGTTGTTTCACGTGAACGCGATCTGCGTCAGCTTCCTGACGCCAATGCGGGTCGGTGCGCAGCTCAGCATCACCGGACACTTCTCGGCATCCCGGTTCTTCGACGACGTCGCCCGGCTGCGGCCCACGTACTTCTCTGCGGTACCGACGATCTACGCACTGCTGGTCTCGCAGGCCGAGGGCACCGAGCACGACCTGTCGTCGCTGCGACTGGCGGTGTGCGGTGCGGCGCCGATCTCGAAGGAACTGCTCGCTCGCGTGGAGCAGCGGCTCGGTCTCGTCGTGGTCGAGGGCTACGGCCTGACCGAGGGCACCTGCGCGTCTGCGTGCAACCCGATCGCCGGCCCCCGCAAGCCCGGGACCGTCGGACCGGCGATGCCCGGTCAGCGCATCGCGATCGCCGATGCGGACGGACGGTTCCTGCCGACCGGGACGGTCGGCGAGGTCCTGATCGCCGGGCCGAACGTGATGGCCGGCTACCTCGGCCGCCCGGACGAGACCGCCCGGACGGTGGTCGACGGCTGGCTGCACACCGGCGACGTCGGCCGTCTCGACGAGGACGGCTATCTCACCCTCGTGGACCGGATCAAGGACATGATCATCCGCGGTGGCGAGAACATCTACCCGAAGGAGATCGAGAACGCGCTGGCCACCCACGAGGGCGTTCTCGAGGCCGCGGTGATCGGCGCGCCGCACCGGGTGTACGGCGAGGTGCCCGTCGCCTACGTCGTCACGTATCCGGACGCCGACACCACCGCCGACGACCTCGCCGGACACCTGCGCGAGCGACTCGCGAAAGTCAAACTGCCCGTGCAGATCCACGTGACGGACGACCTGCCGCGCAACCCGGTCGGCAAGATCGACAAGCCCGGGCTGCGACGCCGGCACTCCCCCGCGACCGTCTGACTCGACGGCCACCACGGCACCTCGGGGCGACACCCGAGGCGATGACCCCTGCCCGAAACCCCGCAACACCCGAAACCCAGGAGCATCCAATGGGATTCAAGACCGGCAACTTCCCCGAGGTCGATCCGGCGACCTTCCTCGACCGACCGTTCCGTGACCGCCTGCGGGCCACGACCACCCACTGGGTCGACCACGGATTCGGAACCCCGAAGATGGTGCACGCCATCTACATCGTCAAGCTCCTGGTGCTCTACCTCGGCGCGGGTGTCACGATCGCGACACTCACCTCCGGCCTGAACCCGCTCCACGTCGGCGACTGGTGGAACGACCCGATCGTCTACCAGAAACTGATCCTCTGGACGGTGCTGCTCGAGTCGGTCGGCCTCGCCGGGTCGTGGGGTCCGCTGGCCGGCCACTTCTCGCCGATGACCGGCGGCATCCTGTACTGGCTGCGCCCGGGAACGATCCGGCTGCCACCGTGGCCCGGCAAGGTGCCGTTGACCTCCGGCGACACCCGCACCCCGGTCGACGTCGCCCTGTACCTGGCACTGCTGGCCACTCTCGTTGTGTCCCTGGCACTTCCGGGCGTCCACACCGCCTCCCTTGACGCGGCGGTCGCCGACAACTCCGGCCTGGTGCGCCCAGCGGTCGTGTTCCCGGCGATCGCGCTGCTGATCCTGCTCGGCCTGCGGGACAAGGTGATCTTCATCGCCGCCCGCGGCGAGCAGTACCTGCCGGCGATGGTGTTCTTCGCGACGCTGCCGTTCGTGGACATGATCGTCGCGCTCAAGCTGCTGATCGTGACGGTGTGGGTCGGCGCCGGCGTCTCGAAGCTGGGACACCACTTCTCGATGGTGGTGCCGCCGATGCTGAGCAACACCCCGTGGATGCTGTCGAAGCAGGTCAAGCGGGCCCACTACCGCAACTTCCCGCACGACCTGCTGCCGTCGCGGGCCGCCGGTGGGGTCGCGCACGTGCTCGGCACCCTCGTCGAGGTCGTCACCCCGCTCGTGCTGCTCTTCTCGACCAACCGGACGGTCACGCTCCTCGCGGTGGTCCTGATGGTCGCGTTCCACCTCTTCATCCTGTCCACGTTCCCGCTCGCGGTACCGCTCGAGTGGAACCTGCTGTTCGCGTACGCCTCGGTGTTCCTGTTCCTCGGGTTCCCGTCGTGGGAGGGCTACGGCGTCACGGACATGTCGTCGCCGTGGCTGACCGCGGTGATCGTGGCGGCCCTGCTGTTCTTCCCGGTCCTCGGCAACCTGCGTCCCGACCTGGTCTCGTTCCTGCCGTCGATGCGGCAGTACGCGGGCAACTGGGCGTCGGCCACGTGGGCGTTCGCCCCGGGCGTGGAGGACCGGATCGACGAGTGCATCCCGCGGCCGGCGAAGATGACCCGCGCCCAGCTGCTCGCGTCGTACCCGCCCGACGTCGCCGACGTGCTGATCCACCAGATTCTCGGCTGGCGGGCGATGCACAGCCAGGGCCGGGCCCTGTACTCGCTGATGATCAATCACCTCGGCGAGGACATCGACACCTACGCGCTGCGGGACGGCGAGTTCAGCTGCAACTCGGTCGCGGCGTTCAACTTCGGCGACGGCCACCTGCACGACGAGCACCTGATCGCCGCGATCCAGCGCCGCTGCAACTTCGCGCCGGGTGAGTTCCTCGTCGCCTGGATCGAGTCGCAGCCGATCCACAAGGGTGTGCAGGAGTACAAGGTGATCGACGCCGCGCTCGGCGTCATCGAACGCGGCACCTACCGGGTGTCGGACGCGATCGCGGAGCAGCCGTGGCTGCCGAACGGTCCCATCCCGTTCGACGTCCGGTGGACACTGGAGGTGGACGCGAACCGCGCGGAAACCGATCCCGGACACATCGAGGAGCCGCAGATGAGGGTGAACAAGGCGGTGCAGCCGTGACCACCGCGGTCGTCGTCGGCAGCGGGCCGAACGGGCTCGCTGCCGCGGTCCACCTCGCCCGCAGCGGCGTCGAGGTGCACGTCCTCGAGGCCGCCGACCGGATCGGCGGCGGCACCCGCTCCGCGGAGCTGACCGTCCCCGGCCTGATCCACGACGAGTGCTCGGCGTTCCACCCGATGGGCGCGGGCTCGCCGTACCTGCAGACGCTCGGTCTCGACCGGTACGGGCTGCGCTGGCGGTGGCCGGAGATCGACTGCGCCCACCCTCTCGACGACGGCACGGCCGGCCTGCTGTACCGGTCCCTGGACGCCACGGCCGCGGGACTCGGGGCCGACGGTCCGCGGTGGCGGCGCCTCGTCGGCGACCTGGCCACCGGCTTCGACGACCTCGCCGCCGACCTGATGCGGCCGATCGCGCGCGTGCCCCGGCACCCGGTCCGGCTCGCGGCGTTCGGGCCGCGGGCGCTGCTCCCGGCGACGGTCACCGCGCGGTGGCTGCGCACCGAACGGGCCCGGGCCCTGTACGGCGGGGTCGCCGCGCACGCCTACTACCGGCTCGACCGGCCGGCGACCTCGGCGGTCGGGCTGATGATCGCCGCCGCCGGGCACCGGTACGGGTGGCCGGTGGCCGAGGGCGGGTCCCGCGCGATCGCGGACGCGCTCGCCGCGATGCTGACCGATCACGGCGGGAAGATCAGCACCGGCGTCCGGGTCCGGAGTGCACGGGACATCCCGCCGGCCGACGTCGTCCTTCTCGACCTCGCTCCCGCGGCCGCGCTCGAGGTGCTCGGGGACCGGGTGCCCGCGCGGGTCGCCCGCGCCTACCGCCGGTTCCGGCACGGGGCGGCGGCGTTCAAGGTGGATTTCGCGGTGCAGGGACCGATCCCGTGGACGGACCCGGCGTGCGGCCGGGCCGGGACCGTGCACCTGGGCGGGACGTTCGCCGAGGTCGCCGCGGCCGAGCGCGACGTGACGGCGGGCCGGATGCCGCAGCGGCCGTTCGTCCTGCTCGGCCAGCAGTACGTCGCCGACCCGACCCGCTCCCGGGACGGACTGAACCCGGTGTACGCGTATGCCCATGTCCCGCACGGCTATTCCGGTGACGCCACCGAGTCGGTGCTCGCGCAGATCGAACGTTTCGCGCCGGGGTTCCGGGACCGGGTCGTCGCCACCACCGCGGCCGGGCCGGCGCGGCTGGCCGCGTCCAACCCGAACTACGTGGGCGGCGACATCATCGGGGGCGCGAACACCGAGACGCAGGTGGTCCTGCGCCCGCGGATCGCGCTGGACCCGTACGCCACCGGCGTCCCGGGCACCTACCTGTGTTCGGCGTCGACCCCGCCCGGGGCCGGAGCGCACGGGATGTGCGGGTTCAACGCGGCCGAGTCCGCGTTGCGCCGTCTGCGGCGGACCGGGGCCGAGGTGCTGTGAGCGAGGCGGCGTCGGTGCCCGTGTCGGCGGACGACGAGGTCCGCGCGATCGTCGTCGCGATCGCGCACGACCTCGACGCCCGCAAGACCGAGATCACCCGGTCGATGAGTGCCCTGCTCGCCCGCGAGATCGACCAGCTCGACGCGGATCCGAAACTCGTCGAGCTGCTCGAGGCGAGCGTCGCGGGCAACGTCGCGACGATCATCCACGTGCTCGCCAACGACATCCCGGTCGACCACCTGCAGCCGACGACCGCGGCGGTCGAGTACGCGCTGCGGTTGGCGCAGCGGGACGTCCCGTCCCACTCCCTCGTCCGGGCCTACCACATGGGCCAGGACGTTCTGCTGCGCACCTGCCACGACGCGGTCACCGCGCTCGACCTGCCGACCCGGCTCTCCCTCGACGTGGTGAGGTACATCTCGGACGTCGCCTACCGCTACATCGACTGGATCACGCTCTACGTCTTCGACACGTACGAGCGCGAACGTCGCCGCTGGATCGGTGCGCAGGCCGACGTCCACTCGTCCGCGATCCGCGCGCTCCTCGCGGGCGCGGCCGACGATCCGGCGCCGTTCGAGAGCGCCACCGGCTACCGGCTGTCCCGAACCCACGTCGCGATGATCGTGTGGTCCACCGACGACGCGGCGGACCTGCGCGCGCTGGATCGTTGCGTGCGCGGACTCGCGGCCCGGCTCGGCGCCGCCGGGCCGCCGATCCTGACCGCGGTCGACCGGCAAACCCTGTGGGCCTGGCTGCCTTTCGACCGGGAAGCACCGGCGGTCGCGTCGGCCGAGGTGGTGGCCACCGGCGCCGTGCCCGCGGGAGTCCGGGTCGCCCTCGGCATGCCGACGCCGGGTAGGACGGGGTTCCGCCGATCGCATCAGCAGGCCCTGGCGGCGTACTCGGTCGCGACGATGCCGGGTTCCGGGACCCGACCCGTCGTGGGTTTCGGCGACCGGGGCGTCGCGGTGGTCTCGCTGCTCGCCGAGAACCCGGACTCGACGCGGGCGTGGGTGTGGGAGGTGCTCGGACCCCTCGCCGAGGACACCGAACAGGCCGCGACGCTGCGCGCCACGCTGAGCACCTACTTCGCGACCGGCGAGAGCCACCTGCACACGGCACAGCGAATGAACCTGCACCGCAACACCGTCAAGTACCGCATCGCGAAAGCGCTGGGCGACCCCGCGGCCGGTCCGGGTACGCACAGCAAACTCGATCTCGCCCTGGCCCTGCAGGTGTGCGAGTACCTGGGCGCGAAGGTGCTGCGGCCCCGGTGATCCCGGCCGCGGGCCCCCCTCAGTTCGGGGGCTCGGCCGGCAACAGCCGCCGACGGAAGTGCTCGAGAACCCCGTCCAGCGCCTGCCTGGTCGGCTGGCCCGGTTCGTCGATCAGGTGCTCGGTCACCACCGAATGCGGCGGGAGCAGGGCGTCCGGGTTGGCGTCCGCGTCGTCGAGTTCGACGGCCACGAACGCATCGCCCAGTTCCCGGCGCAGGAACGCGAACCGTTCCGGCGGCACGAATCGGTCACCGCGGAAGCGGAGCCCGAGCACCTCGAGCCCCTCAGCGCAGCGCCGCCGGACGACCGCGAGTTCGTCGGGGCCGATGTCGACCGTCGCCCGGCGGGCGGGCGTGATCGCCAACGGGAGCGACGGCTGCGACAGCACCGGCGCGACGAGCCGGTCGTCGGTGGCCATCGCGAGAGCGAATCCCCCGCTGAGACACATCCCGATGGCGCCGATTCCGGGGCCGCCGCAGCGCTCGTGCTCGTGGGCGCCGAGCGCTCGCAGCCACGTCACGACCGGCGAGCTCCGGCCGGTGGCGAAGATGGTGAACTCGCGGCTGACGCAGACGTGGGTCATCGTCCGGACGCCGTAGGCCGCGGCCCCCACCCGCCCGTGTGCCGCGGGGTCCGGGTCCCGCCCGGCGATCCCGAACAGGTCGGGCAGGACCGCGGTCAGTCCGAGGTCGCGGACCCGGCGGGCGAACGCCGCGACCTTGGGTGTGATGCCCGGGACCTCGGCGATCACGATCACGGCGGGGCCGGTTCCCGAGCGGAAGACCGTGCGGGCCGTTCCGGCGTGCGTGAACGACTCGCGGGTGAAGTCGGCGAGCAGGTCGTCGGCCATCGTCGTCTCCCGTCACCGTGCCGGCATCGCGACGAGGCCCGGCTCCGCATCCGCCGCCAGCAGCTCGTGGTGCGGCAGCACGCGGACGGTGTACCCGACGGCACCCGACCGCGGGAGCTGCGTGTCGACGACGTACACCTGACCCAGCTCCTCGGCCCCGGCGTGGCTCATCGGGACGGTGACGACGTCGGTGAGGTCGTCGTCCGGCCCGACCCGCCCGAGCACCGCCTGCACGGTCACCTCCTCGGGGTCGAGTCCGCCGAGGTGGACGTACGCGCGCAGTGACAGGTCCGCGCCGATGACCGGGGTGTCGGGCAGTCCGGAACTGTCGACCTGGACCACCTGGACCGCCGGCCAGGCCGCCTCGACCCGTGCCCGGAAGCGCGCGACCTGCCGGGCGCCGGCATACGCGTCGGCCACCGCGGCCCGTCCCGCCCGGCCCGCGGGCGCGTACCAGTCGACGACGTAGTCCCGAACCATGCGTGACGCCAGCACCTTCGGCCCCAGCGACTGCAGCGTGTGCCGGACCATCTCCACCCAGCGCACCGGGACCCCGTCCGCGTCGCGGTCGTAGAACTTCGGCAGCACCGACTGCTCGAGCAGTTCGTACAGCGCGTTCGCCTCGAGGTCGTCGCGCCGTGCCTCGTCGGTCACGCCGTCCGCCGTCGGGATCGCCCACCCGTTCTCACCGTCGAACATCTCGTCCCACCACCCGTCCCGGATGGACAGGTTCAGCCCGCCGTTGAGTGCCGACTTCATGCCCGACGTGCCGCACGCCTCGAGCGGCCGCAGCGGGTTGTTCAGCCACACGTCGCAGCCCCAGTACAGGAACCGCGCCATCGACATGTCGTAGTCGGGCAGGAAGACGATGCGGTGCCGCACGTCGTGCGCGTCGGCGAACCGCACCACCTGCTGGATCAGCGCCTTGCCGCCGTCGTCGGCCGGGTGGCTCTTGCCCGCGACCACCAGTTGCACCGGCCGCTTCGGGTCGAGCAGCAGCGCCCGCAGCCGTTCGGGGTCGCGCAGCATCAGGGTCAGCCGCTTGTAGGTCGGCACCCGCCGCGCGAATCCGACGGTCAGCACGTCCGGGTCGAAAACGTCTGCGGTCCACCCCAGTTCGGCGTCGGTGGCGCCGCGTTCGAGCCACGAGGCCCGCACCCGCCGCCGGACCTCGTCGACCAGCTGCCCGCGCAGGACGGTGCGGGTCGCCCACAACTCGGCCGACGGGATCCCGGTGAGCTGCTCCCACCCGCGGCCCTCCTCGACCAGCTCGGGGCCGACCGTGCGGCGCGCCAGGTCCATCCACTCCCGGGCCGCCCAGGTCGGCGCGTGCACCCCGTTGGTCACCGACCCGATCGGCACCTCGGCCGCGTCGAATCCCGGCCACAGCCCGTTGAACATCTCCCGGCTGACGATGCCGTGCAGCTTCGAGACCCCGTTGGCACGCTGGCCGAGCCGCAGGCCCATGTGCGCCATGTTGAACACCGACGGGTCCGCCTCACGACCCAGCTCGACGATGCGATCGACCCGCAGGCCGGGCATCAGCGCGGACTCGTCGCCGCCCGATGCCCCGAAGTAGTGCCGCACCAGGTCGACCGGGAACCGGTCGATACCGGCAGGCACCGGGGTGTGGGTGGTGAACACGGTCGACGCGCGCACCGCCGCCAGCGCCTCGTCGAACTCGAGTCCGGCTCCGGTGACCAGCTCGCGGATCCGCTCCACCCCGAGGAACCCGGCGTGACCCTCGTTCATGTGGAACACCTCGGGGTCGGCGAGTCCCTCCGAGCGCGTGTACGCCCGCACCGCCCGCACCCCGCCGATCCCGGCCAGGATCTCCTGCTTGATCCGGTGGTCCTGGTCGCCGCCGTACAGCCGGTCGGTGACCCCGCGCAGTTCGGGGTCGTTCTCGGCGATGTCCGAGTCCAGCAGCAGCAGCGGCACCCGGCCCACCCGCGCGACCCACACCCGGGCCCGCAGCACCCGGCCACCGGGCATCGCGACGTGCAGCAGAACCGGCGCGCCGCCCGCACCGGTCAGCAGCCGCAGCGGCAGCCCCTGCGGGTCGAGCGCCGGATAGTGCTCGGCCTGCCAGCCGTCGGCGGTCAGCGACTGCCGGAAGTAGCCGGACCGGTAGAGCAACCCGACCCCGATCAACGGCACCCCGAGATCGGAGGCGGCCTTGAGGTGGTCGCCGGCCAGGATGCCGAGCCCGCCCGAGTAGTTCGGCAGCACCTCGGTGACGCCGAACTCCATCGAGAAGTAGGCGATCCCGGTGGCCAGGTCGGCGCCGGCGGCCTGCTGGTTCTGATACCACCGCGGCCGGTCCAGGTACTCGTCGAGATCGGCCTCGAGGCGGTCGAGTTCGGCGACGAATCCGGCGTCGGCGGCCAGTTCGTCGAGCCGCCCGGGGGCGACCTCGCCGAGCATCCGGACCGGGTCGTGACGGAGCTCCGCCCACAGTCGCGGGTCGATCCGGGCGAACAGATCCTGCGTCGGCGGATGCCACGACCAGCGCAGGTTCGTCGACAGCTTTCCCAGAGCGGACAGCCGGACGGGCAGGTGGGCACGGACGGTGAACCGACGCAAGGCTTTCACCAGGCGAAGACTACCGACCCCCGTGCGGTCGGTCCTGTCGTACGCGGGCGCTTCGTCACGCGCGAGCAGCGGCCCGATACCCGTAAGGTCTGTTCCATGACCGGGCGGATAGGCATCGACGACGTCGTCCCCGAGATCGCGGGCGGACACCTCCCGGCGAAGGCGGTCGTGGGCGAGACCTTCCCGGTGTCCGCCACGGTGTGGCGGGAGGGGCACGACGCGGTGGCCGCCACCCTGGCGGTGCGCGGCCCCGGCTTCACGCGCAGCATCCGCATCCCGATGGTGCCGGGACCGCTGCCCGACACGTTCGCGGCCGCGTTCACCCCCACCGGCCCGGGCATCTGGAGCTACCGCGTCGAGGGCTGGAGCGATCCGATCACCACCTGGCGCAACGCGATCGAGGTGAAACTCGCGGTCGGGCAGGGCGCGGCCGAACTCGCGAACGACCTCGAGACCGGGGCACGGCTGTTCGAGCGGGCGGCCCGGTCGGTGCCGCGCGGCGACCGGCACCGCTGCCTCGCGGTCGCCGCCGCCCTGCGCGGCGGCCACCACCTGCCGGAGCGGGTCGCACCCGCGTTCGCCCCCGCCGTCACCGAGCTGCTGCGCGCACACCCGTTGCGGGACCTGCTCACCCGCGGCCGCCCCCTGCAGGTGTGGGTGGACCGCACTCGGGCGCTGTTCGGGTCGTGGTACGAGTTCTTCCCCCGCTCGACCGGCGGGTGGGACGCCGGGGGGAAGCCGCGGCACGGCACGTTCGCCACCGCGGCGAACGACCTCCCGAGGATCGCCGCGATGGGCTTCGACGTGGTGTACCTGCCGCCGATCCACCCGATCGGCCGGGTGAACCGCAAGGGCCCGAACAACTCCCTGACCCCGGGCCCCGACGACGTCGGCTCGCCGTGGGCGATCGGGGCCGCGGAGGGCGGGCACGACGCGATCCACCCGGAACTCGGCACCCTGCGGGACTTCCGCGCCTTCGTCGCGCGCGCCGGACGACTCGGGCTCGAGGTCGCACTCGACCTCGCACTGCAGTGCGCCCCGGACCACCCGTGGGCCGCCTCCCACCCGGAATGGTTCACCGTCCTGCCCGACGGCACGATCGCCTACGCGGAGAACCCGCCGAAGAAGTACCAGGACATCTACCCGATCAACTTCGACGACGACCGCGACGGCATCTACACCGAGGTGCTGCGCGTGGTGCGGTTCTGGATCGACAACGGGGTCAAGATCTTCCGGGTCGACAACCCGCACACCAAGCCGCCGGACTTCTGGGAGTGGTTGATCGCGGAGGTCAAGGTGACCGACCCCGACGTGCTGTTCCTGTCGGAGGCGTTCACCCGGCCGGCCCGGATGTACGGGCTCGCCAGACGCGGTTTCACCCAGTCCTACACGTATTTCACCTGGCGGGTGCACAAGCAGGAACTGGTGGAGTTCGGCCTGGAGATCGCGGCGAAGGCCGACGAGGCGCGGCCGAACCTGTTCGTCAACACCCCGGACATCCTGCACGAGTCGCTGCAGGTGGGCGGCCCCGGCATGTTCGCGGTGCGGGCCGCACTCGCGGCGACCCTCGCGCCGACGTGGGGCGTGTACTCGGGATACGAACTCTACGAACACGTCCCGCTGCGTCCCGGCAGCGAGGAGTACCTGGACTCGGAGAAGTACCAGCTGCGGCCGCGGGACTTCGACGGCGCCCGCGCCCGGGGCGAGTCGCTCGAGCCGTGGATCACCACGCTCAACCGCATCCGCCGCGCACACCCCGCGCTGCAGCAGTTGCGCAACATCACCTTCCACCACGTCGACAACGACTCGCTGATCGCGTACTCGAAGTTCGACCCGGTGACCGGGGACGCGGTGCTCACCGTCGTCAACCTCAACCCGTACGGCGCCGAGCAGGGCATGATCTGGCTGGACATGCCCGCGATCGGACACGACTGGCAGGACCACCTCACCGTCCTCGACGAGGTGTCGGGCGAGCAGTTCCACTGGGGCCAAACCAATTTCATCCGCCTAGAGCCGTGGCGCGCGGTCGCACACATTCTCGCGCTGCCCCCGGTCCCCCTCCCCGCGCGGCTGCACCTGGCGCACCGCCCGCCGGTCTCGTGACCGCCGCCACGCCGCGCCCCGGCGCGGCCCCGACCCCCGACGACCTCGCCCGTCTGACGGCAGGCATCCACCACGACCCGCACTCGGTGCTGGGCGCGCACCCGCACCCCGACGGCACCGTGATCCGGGCCCTGCGCCCCCACGCGGTCGCGGTCGCGGCCCGCATCGGCGGCGTCGACCACCCGCTCGCCCACCTCGCGGACGGCGTGTTCGGCGCGGTGGTCCCGTTTGTCGATCTCGCCGACTACCGCCTCGTGGTCGAGTACCCCGGCGACCACACCGTCGTGGTCGCCGACGGCTACCGCTTCCTCCCGACGCTCGGCGAGCTCGACCTGCACCTGCTGCGTGAGGGCAGGCACGAACGGCTGTGGGAGGTGCTCGGCGCCCACCCCCGCGGCTACACCACTCCGGACGGCGAGGTCGCCGGGACCTCGTTCGCGGTGTGGGCGCCGAACGCGCGCGGCGTCGCCGTGATGGGCGACTTCGACGGGTGGGGCGGGCGGCAGGCCCCGATGCGCGTGCTCGGCTCGACCGGGGTCTGGGAGGTGTTCGTCCCCGGCATCGGCCCCGGCGAGCTGTACAAGTTCCGCGTCCACTGCCGCGACGGATCCGTCCGGGACAAGGCCGACCCGATGGCGTTCGCCACCGAAGTGCCACCCGCGACCGCGTCCCGGGTGACCCGGTCCACGCACACCTGGACCGACGAGGACTGGATCGCGGCGCGGGCGCACCGGGAACCGAACCAGGAGCCGATGAGCGTCTACGAGGTGCACCTCGGGTCGTGGCGGCCCGGTCTCGGCTATCTCGAACTGGCCGAGCAGCTCGCCGACCACGTCACCGCGGCCGGCTTCACCCACGTCGAGCTGCTGCCGGTCGCCGAGCACCCGTACGGCGGGTCCTGGGGATACCAGGTGACCTCGTACTACGCCCCCACCGCACGGTTCGGCACCCCCGACGACTTCCGTTCCTTCGTCGACCGGATGCACCGGGCCGGCGTCGGCGTGATCGTCGACTGGGTACCGGCGCACTTCCCGAAGGACGAGTGGGCGCTGGCCCGCTTCGACGGCGAACCGCTCTACGAACACGCGGATCCCCAACGGGGTGAGCAGCTCGACTGGGGCACCTACGTTTTCGACTTCGGCCGACCCGAGGTCCGCAACTTCCTCGTCGCGAACGCGCGGTACTGGATCGACGAGTTCCACGTCGACGGTCTGCGCGTGGACGCGGTCGCCTCGATGCTCTACCTCGACTACTCCCGCCCGCCCGGCGGGTGGACCCCGAACGCCCACGGTGGCCGCGAGAACCTCGAGGCGGTGGCCTTCCTCCAGGAGATGAACGCCACCGTCCACAAACACCACCCGGGCGTGGTGACGATCGCCGAGGAGTCCACCGCCTGGCCCGGGGTCACCCGCACCACCACCGTCGGCGGTCTCGGGTTCTCGATGAAGTGGAACATGGGCTGGATGCACGACACCCTCGGCTACCTCGGCCGCGATCCGGTGCACCGCAGCTTCCACCACCACGAGATCACCTTCTCGTTGATGTACGCGTGGAGCGAGAACTACCTGCTGCCGATCAGCCACGACGAGGTCGTGCACGGCAAGGGCACGCTGTGGACCCGGATGCCCGGTGACGACCACGCCAAGGCCGCCGGCCTGCGAGCGCTGCTCGCCTACATGTGGGCGCACCCCGGCAAGCAACTGCTGTTCATGGGCCAGGAGTTCGGGCAGCGCACCGAGTGGTCCGAGGAGCTCGGCCTGGACTGGCACCAGCTCGACGACGTGCACACCGGCGCCCTGCAACGCGGTGTGCTCGCCCTGGTCCGCGACCTGAACGCCGTGTACCGGGCGGCTCCGGCGCTGTGGACGCTCGACACCTCGCCCGGCGGCTACTCGTGGATCGACGCCAACGACACCGAGAACAACGTGCTCAGCTTCCTGCGCTACGGCACCGACGGCTCGGTCGTGGCCTGCCTGTTCAACTTCTCGGGCACCCGGCACGACCGGTACCGGGTCGGGCTGCCCGAGCCGGGCCGCTGGTCCGAGATTCTCAACACCGACGCCGAGACCTATCACGGCGGCGGAGTCGGTAACTTCGGAGGGGTGACCGCCACCACCGACACCTGGCACGGCCGCCCGGCGTCCGCCGAGGTGACACTGCCGGCGAACGCCGCGATCTGGCTGCGCCGGGACCGGCCGTGACCCGCCTGCCGCTCGCGGTCGCCGCGGCGGTGGCCGGCGCCGCCCTGCTCGCCGGGTGCGGGTCGGTGATCGACGGCCGCCCGGTGTCGATCTACGACAACCCGTTCACGGTCGCCGGCCTGCCCGCCACCGACGGTCCGAGTGGTCCGCGCCCCGACGCGCCGCCGTCCACGCTGGCCGTGCGGGGCGCCGACGGATCGGCCGCCGACACCCTGGCCACCAACGCCGTCGACGACATCACCGCGTTCTGGCGCTCCACGTACCCGCACGCGTTCGCCGGGACCTTCCGGCCCGTCACCGATCTGGTCTCCTGGGACCCCGACGTCGCTCCCGCCGAGTCCGGGACGTTCTGTGGCGACAACACCCACGGTGTAATCAATGCCGGCTACTGCACCGGGGACGGCTCGATCGGCTGGGACCGGACCTCGCTGCTGCCCGCCCTGATGGACACGTTCGGACCGATGTCGGTCGTGATGGTGATGGCCCACGAGTACGGCCACGCCGTCCAGCACGACTCCGGGCTCGCCGGCGACGACGACCCCACCCTGGTGCTCGAACAGCAGGCGGACTGCTTCGCCGGCGCGTACATGCGGTACGTCGCGGCCGGCGACTCCGCGCACTTCACCCTCAACACCTCCGACGGCCTGAACTCGGTGATGGCCGCGATGGTCGCCGTTCGCGACATCGACCCGAGCGACCCCGAGTCCGTACACGGATCGGCGTTCGAGCGGGTCACCGCGTTCCAGATGGGATTCACCGACGGTGCCCGCGCCTGCACCGCGATCGACGAGGCCGAGGTCGAGGGTCGGCGCGCGCAGCTGCCCCAGCAGTTCACGACGGCCGCCGACACCGGCGAGACGCCCGTCACCGAGCAGACGGTGCAGATGACCGTCGACTCGCTGCAGTCGCTGTTCGCGTTGACCGATCCACCGCGGGTCGAGTTCGCCGGGGCCGACACCGGATGCCCCGACGCCCACTCGACCGAACCGGTGTCGTACTGCCCGGCGACCAACACGATCGGCGTCTCGATGCCCGACCTGGTCGAGCGCGGCACCCCGCACGCCGGTGACCCGAACGACCTCTCGACCGACATCCGCGGCGATTTCGGCGCGTATGTGCTCGTCGCGTCGCGGTACACGCTGGCCGTGCAGCGGGCGGCCGGGGATTCGCTGACCGACCCGAAGACCGCGTTGCGCGCGGCCTGCCTGTCCGGCGCGTGGACCGCGGCCACCGCGGTCGGGCAGGCGGGCCGGCTGAGCCTGTCACCCGGGGACCTCGACGAGGCCGCGTCCGGGTTGCTCACCGACGGCCTGATGGCCAGCGACGTCGACGGGGTCACCGTGCCCAGCGGATTCGCGCGTGTCGACGCCTTCCGATCCGGCGTGCTCGGCGGCCGCGAGGCCTGCGCCAACCGCTACGGCTAGCGCGGCTGCGCGGCCCCTAGTACAGCGCCGACGCCAGCTTGCGGCGCGCCGCGACGACGACCGGGTCGGCCGGGTCGAAGAGCTCGAACAACTCGAGCAGGCGGGTACGGACCGTCGTCCTGTCGTCACCGGCATACCGCTTGACCGCATCGATCAGCACCGTGAACGCGTCCTCCGCCTGCTGCGTGTAGAGCAGCGCGTCCGCGGCGTCGAGCTGGGCCGCGACGTTCGCCGGCTCCGCGGCCGCGGCCGCCACCGCGTCCGGCGCGACGTTCTGGACCCGGGCCAGGAAACGCACCTGACGCTGCGCGGCGACGGCCTGCTTGTTGCCCGGCTCCGCGTCGAGGATCGCCTGGTACGCGGCGTCGGCGCCGTCGAGGTCACCCTCGGCGAGAGCGTCCTCGGCGGCGACGAACCGGGGATCCTCCGGCTCCGGCTCGGCGCCCTCCGGCTGCGGCGGGCCCGACAGCTTGCCCGCGGTCGCGGCGAGCACCTGGCCGAGCCAGCCGCGCACCTGGTCGACCGGCTGGACGCCCTGGAAGTCGGCGAGCGGCTGACCCGCCGCGACCGCGACCACCGTCGGGATGCCCTGGACCCCGAACGCCTGCGCGATCCGCATGTTCGCGTCGACGTCGACCGTCGCGAGCACCCACGTGCCGTTGCCCTCGCGCGCGAGCTCCTCGAGCTCGCGGGTGAACGCGGCACTGGCCTCGCTGCGCGCCGACCACAGCGCGACGAGCACCACGACCTGCAGCGACCGCTCGAGCACCTCCGCCTCGAACGACGCCTCGGTGATCTCCACGACCGGCGACAGACCGGTCGCCGGGCCGTCACCGGTCGCGGGCGCCGCGGTCGGCGCCGGAGGCGGCTGCGGGCGGTCCTTGAGTCCGGACAGATCCACTGCGCCGGACATGGCGGCCGCCAGTGCGGCCGACGGAGGTGCGGGCTGACGGGAACCGGGTCGAGTCACGATGCCAGTCTGTCACAGGCGCGGCCCCGCCTTCCGGTCCCGGCCGCCGGTGCCCGGGACCGGCCCCGGAAACGACTGCGCCCCCGGACCGTGTGCGGTTCGGGGGCGGCGCGAAGTCGGGTCAGACGGCGTCGAGTTCGCGGTCGGCAGCGGCGGGCGCGGCGGCACCGGCGGTCGCCGACAGCTCACCGAGCCGGCCGTTGTTGACGGCCCACCGCTCGAAGATCACCGAACCGAACGGGGGCACGCTGGACACCAGGGCCCAGAACGTGGTGCCGAGGCTCCACTTCAGCGAGCGCGCGGTGAGCAGCGCGATGATCACGAACGGGATGAACGCGGCGACGCCGTGGATCATGCCGGGGATCCGGACGGCCTCCTCGTATCCGAGGACCCACTTGAAGAACATCGCAACGAGCAGGATCGCCCAGGTGACGGCCTCCCAGACGGCGACAAGTCGGAAGCGCTTCGCGGGGGTGGACACGTCGAGAATCGTCGGCATGGGCTCCATTGTGCCCGAGCACAGGGCGTCGCAGACTGTGATCTACGACGCCCTGTAGTCGCTCGTCCTACTTCTTCGGGACCCGGACGATCAGTGCGTCACCCTGCCCGCCACCACCACACAGGGCCGCGGCACCGACACCACCGCCACGACGGCCCAGCTCCAGCGCCAGGTGCAGCGCGATCCGCGCACCCGACATCCCCAGCGGGTGACCGAGCGCGATCGCGCCGCCGTTGACGTTCACCCTCTCCGGGTCGATGCCCAGCTCCCGGGCCGACACGATGCCGACCGCGGCGAACGCCTCGTTGATCTCGACCAGATCCAGGTCCTTCGGGTCGATGCCCTCCCGCGCACACGCCTTCGCGATCGCGTTCGCCGGCTGCGACTGC